>NZ_CAMLRU010000184.1 GCF_946482535.1 uncultured Flavobacterium sp. | reverse complement strand
AAATTCCTCAAAAACAGGTTTCGGACAAGCGCCAAAAGATCCGTGATTTAAAAAGGTAATAGTCGGATCAAGTAAAAATTGTGATTTCATCTAAATGATTTGTTTTTTGATTGTGATGGTATTTTCAGTAAAAATAAAAAATCCCAAACAGTGTTTGGGATTTTAACTTTATTTTATGCTGAGATTATTGCATGTATTTCATCACCAAGGCTTGTACTTCACCTTGCAAACTCATCATAGAGTCTTGAGATTTTTGGGCAATTACCTCTGCTTTTTCGGCCATTTTCTTTCCAACCGGACTGTTGTAAAAAGCCAACATCGCTTTCACATCTTCTTTAGAATACTCTTGCAGGTAAATATCAATGGTAGCATCGGTAGCTTTTTTAATAATGATATCAAACTCCACGGCAAAAGCAGCTTTCTTTTCAGCAGGAATCATTTCTAACACTTGCTTTTTAGCGGCATCAATCTGACCTAAAGCGCCACTTTTTTCAATAACCTGCACAACCTCTTCTCTGGTGGCTTTGTCTTGGGAAAAACCCAATTGTGTTACTAGTGCAAAAGCCGCGGCTAATAATAATTTTTTCATTTTTTATAAATTGATTAATAATGGTAAAAATACTTTTTTTTGGCAAATAAAAATAGCTATGCTCAACTTTTTACCGTGTTCAATACTAAGGCAATTGGATTGAGATGGGCAAAGCATAGGAAACTCTGACCTTTTGACCATTCTGTTCTCCGGGCAGCCATTTAGGACATTCTTTTAAAACCCTTATGGCTTCTTCACCGGTTCCGTGTCCGATATCTTTTAAAACTTTGATATCAGAAAGGCTTCCGTCTTTTTCAACCACAAAAATCACAAAAACCTTTCCTTTTAAATTTTTGACCTTGGGTGTTTTGTAATTTCTACCGACAAAATTATAAAACTCTTGAAGTCCACCCGGAAATTCCGGTTTGACATCCAGACCCGAAGTATTGTAAACAGAGTTGTCTTCCACATTTGCCGCCGGTACCGGCTCAACATTTTGTGCAAAGCCAAACATTGGCAACAGTATAAAAAGCAATACTTTGAGGGTTTTCATAACTTTATGGGATGTTTAAATATTTGTGGGTTTGTAAAGACACTCTCCATTTTGGATTGTTCATAACATAATCAACAATTAACGGAGTCATTTCTTCTTTTTTGCTCCATTCCGGTTGAAGGAAAAGAATGGCATTTGGGTTGACTTTAGCCGCCTGTTCTTCGGCAAAAATAAAATCGTGTTTGTTATAAACAATCACTTTTAGTTCATTGGCAATGGCATAGGCGTCATCAACGGGTAATTTATTCTTCTTTGGAGATAAACAAAACCAATCCCAAGTACCACTAACCGGATAAGCTCCCGAGGTTTCAATGTGGACTTTAAGATTTTTATCTTTTAACTTTTGCGTAAGCAATGTCATGTCCCAAGTTAAAGGTTCACCACCGGTTACCACAACGGTATCGGTATATTTAGAAGCATTGTCAACGATTTTATCAGTATGGGTTGGCGGATGCAATTCGGCATTCCAACTTTCTTTTACATCACACCAATGACAGCCTACATCACAACCTCCTATTCGGATAAAATAAGCGGCAGTTCCGGTATGATAGCCTTCTCCTTGAATGGTGTAAAATTCTTCCATTAGCGGAAGCATTTCCCCTTTATCAACGGCCAATTGTGTTTCTTTTGATAACATTGTATAAAATATAGTGGGCAAAGATACTTAATTTGAAGCTGTCATAATTTGAAAATTTGAAAATGATGGGACATAAAAAAACCGTCCTGAAAATCAGAACGGTTTTAAAGACTGTTGTATCACTGTTATTTCAATAACTTCAATGATTCAGTCGCGTAATTATTAGCCGGATCAAGTGCTAAAGTTTTGTTGAAAAACTCAATGGCTTTGGCTTTGTCAGTGTTGGCATAATGAGCTGCCATACTGTTGTAAGCTTCAATAAATTTAGATTTATTTTTGGTAACTTCCGCTTCACCTTTGGCGGTAACCACATCCATGTATTGTTGGTAATAAGTTGCCATCATCTCATCATTCTCTAATAAGTTGTTGGTTCTTGCTCTGAACAAATAAGCATCTGCTGTAGTTGGAGAAGCAGTGATTACGTTTCCAAAAGCCACATCAGCTTTTTGCAAAGCAATCGGATCCGGTTTTACAACATCTTTTCTGGTGTTGTCATAGTATAATGAATTCCCCAAGTAAAAGTTATCCAACAAATAGTTTTTAGACGTTGGGTTTGTTACCGCTATTTCAAAAATGGCCGCTGCCGCAGAAAACGCTTTTTGATCGTATAATTTTTTCCCCAATTCATTTAGCTCATTTGTTGCCAAAGGCTCCATTTCAACAGCCTTTTTGATATCTTCTATGGCTGAAGCCAATAAGGTCGGATCAACTGATTTACCATCGGCACTGGTTCCTTTTTTAATTTTGGCCTGACCTAAATACAAGTAATCACGCGGGATAATTTTGTTGGCAGGATTGGCCGTGTATTTTTGCAAGGCATCCAAGGCGGCATCCGGATTACCGTTTTCATAAGCTGAATATCCTAAATAACGAAGGATTCTTGGGTTAACACCGTCTAATTCTTTCATTTTGTTGGCTTCAACTTCCAAAGCTTTATAATCTTTGGCCAAGATTAAGAAGTCGGCATGACGCATACGTGAAGTAACAGAATAATCGGTCAGACTCATGTATTTTTCATAAAACCCTAGCGCTTTTTGGATGTTTTCAGTATAAGTAGACGGCACGTTATTACCCCATAAATAATGGGTTTCTGCCAACTCTCTGTATACCGGTCCATAATTAGGATTGATAGCAATTACTTCATTATAGGCTTTCACCGCTTCGGTGTAGGCTTTGGCACCTTTTAACAGAACACCCAACTGCATTTTAGCTCTGATTAAAGAACTATCCGTTTGGTAGGCATTTCTGTAGGCAACATAAGCTTCATTTTGTTTTTTTTCACCGTAGTAAGCATCTCCCAAAGCCAACTGAACTTGAGCATCCGTTGGATTAGCAGCAGCTGCTTTGGTTAAAACCGCAATAGCACTGGCATAATCCGGCTTGTCTGCATTCATATAAGCACGAGCAATATAAACGTATTCTTCGGTGTCTTTCTTTTTTAAATCTTTGGTAACCAAATCAAACTTGGCTTGAGCCGCAGCTTTATTATTGGCATCCAAATCCATTTGGGCTAATCCGATGTTGTTTAATCTTGCGCTTTCAGTAGCTGTTAATCCTTTTTGGAAATAAATAGTAGCAGAATCGGCAATATTTTGTCTAAGGTAAATGTTTCCTAAAAGGAAAGCTGCTTTTCCATTTGACGGTTTAGCCTGTATAACAGATTTTAATAACGATTTAGCTTTTTCAAATTGTTCAGCATCAATAGCTTTCTTCGCCGTTTCCAAATCCTGTGCTTTCGCAACTGTTGTTGCTACTAACGCTAAGCTGAATATTTTAAACTTGTTCATCTTGCAATTTTTAATTATTATTTTTTGTAATATTGTTTCTAATCACGATTTTTCTGGTTGGGACACGCTCAGGAAGTAATCCTGATTTTAAAATGATACGTTGCCCTCTCTCTCCGCCCAGGAAAGAAGCAAATCCCATTCCCAGCCCTGAGTAACCCTGACAATTCACGATGTGCAAAACACGTGCCAAAGGATATTTGCCTTGTGCCAGGTTATCTTGTGTAGGGAAAAAGTACTGATTAGAATTGACATCTTTTACACTCAAGACATTAACCTTATCCACTGTTTCCTGCAACGCTAATGGAGGTTGGAAAATCCAATTTATCCCTATCACTCCTATCATACCGTCATTCTTGGCTACATACTTCAAAACCTCTTCATTGGTTTTAAATGAAAAGACATTTTTTTGGCCGGTAACCGAAACCCCAGATTTTTGAGAGATAAATCGAGCAGTACTTGAGTTAGGATTGTCAAACACTAAACCCTTGATGTCTGAAACGGATTTTCCTTGCAGAAAATCGTAAACGTCTTGTAAAGCAATCAAAGTATCATTAACCGATTTGTTTTGGATGAAAACAACGGCATCAGTAGCAAAAGGGGTTATTTTGGGATTGATTTTTTTGGCTTGAAAAGCTTTTAACTCTTCCGGCAACAATGTTCTGGTGAGCACTGCAATGGTAGCGGTGTCGTTTAACATTGCGTTTAAGATTTCATTTTCAGATTGAGGCACCAATTTTAATTGGGCATTATACTGCGTTTCGAAAACAGCCTCTTCATCTTCAATTATAGGCAAAACGGATTCATCTACATAGAGTGTAGCTTTTCCTTCTAAGATACTGTCGAGTTTATTTTCGCTTTTCTCCTGACAAGAAAAAACAAACAATAAAGCCAATAGAAAAAATCCGGTAATGGTTTTGGTTAATTTATTCATCATCTATGCTATTTAAACGCTTTACTTGAGTAATAAAACGCAAAAAACCAAATAATATTATCAAGCAACCTACGATTATTTGAAGATTATTAGGCAAATTTAATTTGAGCTTTTCCCAGAACAGCAAAAGCAATCCCAGAACTGTGAAAGCCATAAAATTCAATAAGCTAATAACGAGAAGAAATCGCTCTTTAAGCGATTTCTTCTGAAAATTTTCTATGATTTTAGAAACCATTTATTCTGCTGATTGGATCGTAATCGGTAAGGAATACAATACCCTTACTTTCTTTCCGTTTTGCTCACCAGGATTCCATTTAGGACAAGATTTCAAAACTCTTACGGCTTCTTTACCCGTTCCGTATCCAATATCTCTGATAACTTTGATATCAGTTAACGAACCGTCTTTTTCCACTACGAAAGTTACAAATATCTTTCCTTTTAAACCTTCTTCATCAGGAACTTGGAAATTCTTACCTACGAATTTGTAGAACTTCTCTAAACCTCCCGGGAAATCCGGTTTAACTTCGATACCCGCTGTGTTATAGATGGTATTGTCTTCCTCTACTACACTTGGACCGGTTCCTACCGGCTCAACCGTTAACGGCGCATCA
>NZ_CAMLRU010000183.1 GCF_946482535.1 uncultured Flavobacterium sp. | reverse complement strand
ACTGAAAACTGAAAACTGAAAACTGAACACTTTGAATTTAACTGATTACACATACTTACTTAACAAACCCGAAGCCATCAACGATAGGTATGCGGAAACCTTAGACAATGTGCTGAGTGCTTTCCCCTATTTCCAGAGTGCGCGGGTGTTGAAGTTGAAACATTTGTACAATCAGGATAGTTTTAATTACAATTACGCCTTAAAAATTTCAGCGGCTTACACCACAGACCGAAGTATTTTATTCGATTTTATAACATCCGATTCTTTTGTATCGGTACAAAAAGGCTTGTATGAAAAGAAACTCGAAGAATTGCTCAATATGAATGTGGTAGGTATGGAAGAAGTAGTGGTGGAATATAAACCACTTCCTATCGACCCATTAGAACAATCGATTTTAACTTCCATCAAAGAAGCAACGCCTTCAGAGGAACAAAAAGCAGAGGAAAAATTGAGCGTGGGCAAACCATTGGAATTTTCCAAAGATGAAAAACACTCGTTCCAGGAATGGTTGCAATTGTCACGTTTGAAACCCATAGTTCGCGAAGAAACGTCAAAAAAAATTACTTCAGAAGAAACCGAGAAAAAGAAAAAACTGGAATTAATCGACAAATTCATCGAGAACAACCCTAAGATTTCCCCAATCGACAAAGATGCCGTTGTCCCAACAATAACGCCAATTGTCGAAGATACTTCGTATTTGATGACAGAAACTTTGGCCCGAGTTTATTTGGAACAAAAAAAATATTCTAAAGCAATACAAGCTTATGAAATATTAATTTTGAAATATCCGGAAAAAAGTAGTTTCTTTGCAGACCGAATTTCGGATATTAAAATTTTACAACAGAATAACAATTAATTACAATATATCATGTTTACTATTTTCTTAGCATTAATAACTTTAGTTTGTTTTTTATTAATCATTGCCGTAATGGTTCAAAATCCTAAAGGTGGCGGTTTGTCTTCTTCTTTAGGCGGATCACAAATGTTAGGCGGTGTTCAAAAAACAACTGACTTTTTAGACAAAAGTACTTGGACATTAGCAGCAGCTTTGATTATTTTGATTTTATTATCAAGCTTAAGTTTCCCGAGTATGGTTGGTCAATCAGATTCAAAAGTAATTGACCAAACAGAAGTAGCTCCAAAAACAGCTGCGCCGACGACTACGGCCACTACTGCTCCGGCTACACCGACAGAAGAGAAAAAATAATAAAGACACATTCTTTATACCAATGCCAGCGCTGACATGCTGGCATTTTTTTTAGGAAAAAATGGCAGACTTGAGGGGTTGGCATAATTTCTGAAAAAAGGGAAAACAAAAATTACAATAACATAAAATATACAATATTATGGCATTAAACATTAAACCTCTTTCAGATAGAGTGATTGTGGAACCGGCTGCAGCTGAGACGCAAACGGCTTCCGGAATTATTATTCCCGATACGGCAAAAGAAAAACCGCAAAAAGGAAAAGTGGTAGCGGTTGGAAACGGTAAAAAAGACGAGCCTTTAACGGTTAAAGTCGGTGATACTGTTTTATACGGAAAATATGCCGGAACCGATTTAAAATTCGATGGCAAAGATTATCTCATCATGCGTGAAGATGACATCCTTGCAATTATCTAATGAGTATTAAGATTTGAGTATTAAGTATTAAGACTAAAAACAAACACAAAAATGGCAAAAGATATAAAATTCGACATTGAAGCACGCGACGGTTTAAAACGTGGTGTTGATGCCTTAGCGAATGCAGTAAAAGTGACTTTAGGACCAAAAGGAAGAAACGTTATTATTTCAAAATCATTTGGCGGACCAACCGTAACCAAAGACGGTGTTTCGGTAGCAAAAGAAGTAGAATTGAAAGATGCCCTTGAAAATATGGGTGCGCAAATGGTGAAAGAAGTCGCTTCAAAAACCAACGATTTGGCCGGTGACGGAACTACAACCGCAACCGTTTTAGCGCAAGCTATCGTAAAAGAAGGTTTGAAAAACGTAGCTGCAGGTGCCAATCCAATGGATTTGAAACGCGGTATCGACAAAGCCGTGGAAGCTATAGTAACCGACTTAGGCAAACAAGCTCAGGTGGTTGGAAGCGATTCTGAAAAAATCAAACAAATTGCTTCTATTTCGGCCAATAATGATGATGTAATTGGAGAATTAATCGCTACGGCTTTCGCCAAGGTAGGAAAAGAAGGCGTAATCACTGTTGAAGAAGCCAAAGGAACTGATACTTATGTTGACGTAGTAGAAGGAATGCAATTTGACAGAGGATATTTATCTCCATACTTTGTAACCAATCCTGAAAAAATGGAGGTTGAATTAGAAAGACCATACATTTTATTATACGACAAAAAAGTATCTTCTTTAAAAGAATTACTTCCGGTATTAGAACCTGTAGCCCAATCGGGAAAACCCTTATTGATTATTGCGGAAGATGTTGATGGCGAAGCTTTATCGACTTTAGTGGTAAATAAATTGCGCGGTGCTTTGAAAATTGCCGCCGTAAAAGCACCGGGATTTGGTGACCGAAGAAAAGCGATGTTAGAAGACATTGCCATCCTAACCGGTGGAACCGTAATTGCTGAAGAAAGCGGTTATACTTTAGAGAATGCTACTTTGGAAATGTTAGGAACTGCCGAAAAAGTAACTATCGATAAAGACAATACTACAGTAGTAAACGGTGCCGGAAATGCTGACATGATTAAAAATCGTGTGAACCAAATCAAGGCCCAAATGGAAACTACCACTTCAGATTACGACAAAGAAAAGTTACAAGAGCGCTTGGCCAAATTGGCCGGTGGTGTGGCTGTACTTTATGTTGGTGCTGCTTCTGAAGTAGAAATGAAAGAGAAAAAAGACCGCGTTGACGATGCCTTACATGCTACTCGCGCAGCGGTAGAAGAAGGAATTGTTGCCGGTGGCGGTGTTGCTTTATTAAGAGCTAAATCGGCTTTAAATTCTTTAAAATCTCAAAATGCCGACGAAGCTACCGGAATTCAAATTGTTTCCAGAGCTGTTGAATCTCCTTTGAGAACTATCGTTGAAAATGCCGGTTTAGAAGGTTCAGTGGTGGTAGCAAAAGTTTCTGAAGGGAAAGACAATTTCGGATACAATGCCAAAACCGACGAATACGTTGACATGTTAAAAGCCGGAATCATCGACCCTAAAAAAGTGACTCGTGTAGCGCTTGAAAATGCCGCATCCGTTTCAGGAATGATTTTAACTACCGAATGTGCTTTGGTTGAAATTAAAGAAGAAAACGCCGGTGGAGGAATGCCAATGGGTGGCGGAATGCCTGGAATGATGTAAAAGCAAATTCTTTATAATAACAAAAAAGCCTCAATTAATTGAGGCTTTTTTTATTCTTCTGTTTCTTCTTTAGGATGTTTTTTAATCATTTTAAGAAAGACCGGAAAAGTAGAAATTAAAATAATCACAATTACAATTTTCTCTATGTGTTCTTTTAAATCAATTTTTTTACCAAAGAAGGCTCCGTCAAGGAAAAGTCCATATAAATAATGTCCGGAAAAAATCAAAATAAATGACCAAAGGAAAGAACTCAAGATATTATAAAACATAAATTTCTTTTTATCCATAGTAACAATTCCGGCCACTATCGGTGCAAAAGTTCTAACGATAGGTAAAAAGCGAGCAAAAATAATAGCTTTCCCGCCATATCTTTCAAAGAAATCTTTGGATTGAATCAAGTACTTTTTCTTCCACCAAAAACTATCTTCTTTTTTGTATAAATAGTAACCACTTTTGGCACCAAACCAATACCCAACCATATTTCCTATGATTCCGGCAACAGCAACCAAAACCGCCAAAAGAGTAACATTGATTAAATCACTTTCTATAAAAGTAAAATTCTCAACCAAGTCGCGGCTATAAATTCCGGCTAAAAACAACAAACTATCTCCGGGCAAAAAGAATCCGGCAAACAAACCGGTTTCGGCAAATACAATAAACAACACAATCCAAAGCCCAACTTTCACACCACCAACGGTCATGGTTATGTAAAACTCGGGATTCAACAACTGCATCCAATCAAAATCACTCATAGAGTATATTATTAGTGGGTAAAAAATTCGAGCGTGAAATTAGTGCTTTTTTTTGGGATAACGGGCAATTTTAAGGTTTTTGCAACACTAGATTTTGAATTAAAGAAATTGACACCGTATGGTTCATCACATCATCCGAAAACGAAGACGTTATGTAGTGATTGAGATAGCCCAATTCCAATCGGATATTGTTGTTGTAATTGAGGCCGAGCCCGATTAAAAACCGGTTTTGGTCCAAGAATTTTCCGTTGACCTCATTATGTCCTAAATTCAAAAAAACTTCGTTTTGCAAAACCAAATACAGTTCTTCTTGCGTTGATTTCAAATTGGTTAAGTGAAATAGGTTTCTGTTTAAATAACGCAATCTGTTTTGGAAATTGGAACCCATAGAAACAACGTCACCTTCCAAAACTCCGATTTTCTCCACCCAACGTTGTTCCAATCGAAACCTGTGGCTTATAACATTCTTTCCTTCTTGCCATCTTTTATTGACTTGAAATTGTTCCCAAAGTCGGTTCTCTTTAAAAAAATCATCTGCCGAGGAACTGAATGTGTTTACCAATGCATATCCGGCACTCAAATTTTTAGAATCTGACAGATAATAAATCGCTCCTATTCGGAACAAATTCTGTTGGTTTTGTTCCAATTGATTGTCCATTCGGAATTGCGCTTCAATGTGATAACCCCAATGATCGGAAACCTTGTATTGACCGGTATAAGCAAACCAAACCCGTTGGTCTTGCTTGGTTTGTTGAGAAAATCCTATAGAAAAAAAGGTGAGGCTTATAAAGGTAATTACAATTTTCAAAGCAGTAGTTTTTGGTAAAAATAGCAATAAAAAACTCCTTAAAAAGTTAAGGAGTTTTTAAAATTATTTTCTTTCATACATACAACAGCCATGAAGCTTATCATAATCTTCTTGGGTGGCTTTGACCTCATCGGTATCGTGCCCTACTTTAGCAATGGCCTTCTTCACATCGGTTATAGAACATTTCTCTTCATTAATAATTAAGTGTAACTTGTGGTCATCAATATGCCAATCAGCACTTTTTACTCCGATAACTGAATAAGCCGCTTTTTCGATTCGCTTTTTAC
>NZ_CAMLRU010000182.1 GCF_946482535.1 uncultured Flavobacterium sp. | reverse complement strand
GGTTTATCACAGCCAACTTAGAAGCATTAAAGTTTGTCGGGTTAAGACCTTCCCGTAAAATCAAACTTTTCAACGGAAGTTTGGAAGCGCGTTTGGTCAAATACGAAATGTATGCCGGAAGCAAGCGCACCAAGTTTCAGCAATAAAGCTTAACTAAGGCTCTTTTGCGAATTTTTTTAGGATTTAAGTTTTTTGGCCTCTGTTTCTAATGCTTTGATGATTGTTTTAACATTGGCAGCATCAATTCGCTTGGCTTTGATTACTTTGTTTTTGTCTAAAACATAAATCACCGGAGTAGAGTAGACATCATATTTTTCAATCGCATTGTTGTAGTGTGCTCCATCGTAAAGATTGATAAACGGCAGTTGGTTATCAGCTATATATTTCAGGTACTTTTCTCCTTCATGTTGCATGTAAACACTGTACACTTTGACGTCTTTCTTCTCCGAAAGTAATTCATTATAGGCTTTGACCAATACCGGAATTTCCTTTTGGCAATGGCCACAATCAACATCCCAAAAAACCAATATGGTATAATCGGCTTTGACGTCGCTGAGTTTGACCCACATTTTACTGACTTCATTCACATTTTTGTAAAATACTTTGGTCATTTCGTCGCTATTCTTGGCGTCTTCAAACCCCATTGTTTTCATTTTGCTGAAATCTTCTGCTCGAATCATCATCAAATCCATGGCTTTGGCTCCAACTAATAACGGTTTTAATTTATCAGCACGTTTGATAATTTTATTCACTACCTCCTGATCATCATAGATACCGTTGGCTTTTCCCGTTTTAAAATAGTTGTCTGAAAGATGTACAAAAACTTTATCAAACCCCATTATTTTAGAGGTTTCGTAAGTATAAGTGAGGTGTGCCAAAGTCAATTTGAAGAGTAAACTTTCGGGTTTCATTTTCTGCAGAAACTTGTCTATTTCTACCGAAACAGAGTCGGGATGTGTAACTACTACTTTGTCAAAATAAGTTTTCATTTTGCTGAATAAAAACGGATTGTGCATAATGGCATCTTCTTTTAAATCAACATTTCGCCAAAAATTATTCTTGTAGTACTTGTAAACAGCCGTACTGTCAGGTCTGCCGTTAGTTGCCAAAGGAATGTTTTTGAGTGTTTTTTCCATCTTCAGGTTCAACACTTTGGCGATATAACTTCCTTGATTTTTAGCGATAAAACTTTCTTCATATTCAACAATGCTGTCTTCTAATTCCTTTTGTTTCTTTTGGAGTGCTAGTGTATCACTTTTTGTAGCCAAAACATTTTGTTGTTTGTAATCAAAAAAGGCTTTGTTTTTTTCACCAAGGAATTTGATATAATTGAAGAATTCGTTTTGTCTTGGAGAATTTAGTGCTGTTAACTCTTTAGTGATATTGGGTCCGGCTTCACTTTTTAAGTCTAATTTTTGGGTTTCTTCATCTACAAAAAAGTCAAAGAGGATTGTTTTTTGTTGGCTCACTAACGAATAGATACCGGTGTCTAATTTGCTCTTTCCTTTAAAAACAATGCGACCGTTTTTAATTACGGTGCAAGTATCTTTGATTAATGTTTTGTCAAAGCGGTAAAAAGTGAGGTAAGCTAAAGTATCGTTACAATTTTTTAAATCGATGGTAATTTCATAACCATGCTGAGCTTTGGTCGGAATTGAAAAGCAAAATAATATAACAGCAACTAATAATTTCTTCATAAACAAATGCTTTACGGATTTAATTTGACAGTCAAAAATAATCTATTTTTTATACAAAAAGCATTCCTAATTTTAAAGTTTCCTTAAAAAACAAAAACACCCTGTGGCAGGATGTTTTGATATTTTATTCCGGTTGAAGCTTTGCTTAAAACTCATCAAACAATACAATACCTTTTCTTTCCAGATTACTTTTAATTAAATATTCCGGCAGATTATATTGTGAAGACAAATCCTTTATACTGATGCCTGAAAAAAACAATTCAACCAATGTGTCCAAGATTATCGGATTGATTTCTTCCTCGTGGTTAGGCAAAAATACGTCATGGTTATTTAAGCTCTTTTTGGATTTATAAAGGGCATCAATGATGGCATCAATATCATTGGTTGGAAATTCAAAAATATTTACCTCGTGATTATTATGAGAGACTTGTTTCAAGACAACTGTTTGGGTAGTTTTCTTGACGTTTTTTAAATCAATGGAGTAGTTGTAGGTATTACTCATAGTTCCTGCAGTATTAAATTTATGTAGATTTGGGTACTGCAAAAATAACAATTCCTATCGAATAGAAATGTTAATTAACAAAAACATCCCGATTAATATTGCCTTGAAGTATGGTTTATGAATGAAAAATTGGACTAAAAGATTCGCTTACCTTATTTTTTGTGGTGGGTTTCAATGTGATGCAGCAACTGAGATTTTAAAGTTTCCAAGTATTGTTTAAGTTCTGTGGTGTGTACTTTTTGGGAAGAAGTCTCGCTCAAGTACAATGGCGTTTCATTTAAATACTTGTACAATTCAGGATAATTGGTTTCAATGTTGGCCGTTAACTTGATGATATCCTGCATGAGTTGGTTGAGGGTTTCCATGGCTATTTTCAGTTAAATTCAACATCATTGGTTTTCTTGCAAAAACGAAATCTCGACTATAAAATTACTAATTTTCACCGATTTGGGAAAGTGATTATTTGAGTATCTTTGGCACACAAAATAAAAATCATGACAAACAAGACAAAAGCTTTATTGTATAACCTAATCTGTTTCGCTACCATTTTTATAGCGGTTCGATTTCTTTTAATACTTTACAGTAATTTAACCGGTCTTTGGTTGCCCGTAACTTCCTTTATTATCGGGACCATTTTAGCACCTAAATTTCAAGCAGTCAAAACCCGTGAAGGAGAGAAGATTTTCATGAAATGGATTTTTATTAAAGGGATTAAGCAGCTTTAATTATTTCTTCTGCTTAGATTTGGACTTTTCGGCCGCTTTTTCTTTGGCCATTACGGATGATTTGTATAGTGGAATAAAATAAGATACCGTGTAGTTGAAACCAACGCCGAAATCTCCATTATAAGTTCGGTTAAAACCGGGAATGTAAAGATTTTCAAAGTTGTTAGGTTGTTTCTGAGTTACCAATCGGTTTAATCGGAAACTGAAACCAACGAATACATTATTGAAAACTTCGGCTTTCATTCCGGCTACTACTTCAATCCATTGCGCTGATAAACCGCTAAATTTTTGATTCGGATAAATGGTAGGCGAATCTTCAAAATAGTGATTCGGATTGTATAAGTCATAACTGTTTAAGGTTTGGCTAAAACTACTCACACCATAGCGTAAACCAATGGAAATGATGTTTTCCATATCGAGCCAATTCTGATAACTGTTGTAATCAAAACCTACTTTTAAATAAGTTCCTTTGGTGGTGAAATTTAATTGGTCGTCGTCCACGGTTTTGTCTTCATTCCCGATTTCAGCCGCTAAATAATGTTTGCGTGTCAAACGATAGTCGCCAACCAATTCCAAACCGCGATAGTCTTTTTCGTAAAACGAACGGGTAAGCTTGAATAAATCAACCCCAAGACGTAAACCATAACGCTCCATTTTTGGCGGTATACTGTCTTTTTTGGCGGAGGTTTTTTCTTGTGCATTGCCTGTCAATGAGAGCAATACCAAGGCTATACTAAAAGTAAATTTTGATATGTACTTCATTTTCGGTTTCAATGTTATTGGTTTGTATGCTGATGTTTCTTATCCATAATTGGTCTGGTGTGGCAGCATCAGTATGCGTAAGTCCGTTAGGTGAATTCAGTTCATAAATGGTTTTATTTCCACAAGCTCTCGACACATAAACATTTTGACGGGTATAATCAAATTGAAGAAAATCTTCATTATTAGTTCCGGTGGTGCTGGTACTGTTTAGTATCAAACTGTATTTGGTCATGTCGGCAGTGTTTTTCAGCGGCAACTCAATTTTACTTACGCCGTTAAAATTGCCTAAGTCTAAATCACCGACAGCACCTTCGCCTTTAATTTTCAGATTCGTAACATTTTTGGTGTTAGCCGGATTGGCATCGTCATAGAATTCGAGAACCAATCTTGGTGTAGTATCATCCACACAAATATCATCTTTCTCACAGCCGGAGAAGGAAAGGGTAAGTAATAAGAGGACGAGTATTTTTTTCATAGTGGTAAATCGTAATTCGTAATTACTAATTCGTAATTCTCTTCTCCAAAAGTACAACATTTTCCACGTGATGCGTTTGCGGAAACATATCCACGGGACGAACGCGTGTTACTTTGTATTGTTCATCCATCAACGCTAAATCTCTGGCTTGTGTAGCCGAGTTACAACTTACATAAACCACTTTTTCAGGAGCAATTTTCAGGATTTGTTCTACGACATCTTTGTGCATACCATCTCTTGGCGGATCAGTAATAATTACATCCGGTTGTCCGTGTTGGGCGATAAAATCATCGTTGAATACGTTTTTCATATCGCCTACATAGAATTCGCAGTTTGTTATACTGTTGCGTTTGGCATTTTCTTTGGCATCAAAAATAGCTTCGGGAACGGCTTCCACTCCAATGACTTTTTTGGCTTGTTTAGAAACGAATTGCGCAATGGTTCCGGTTCCGGTGTATAAATCGTAAACCACTTCGTTACCGGTTAATCCGGCAAATTCACGAGTAATTTTATATAATTCGTAGGCTTGGTCGGAGTTGGTTTGGTAAAATGATTTAGCATTGATACTAAAGTGTAAACCTTCCATTTCTTCCAATATATAATCTCTGCCTTTGAATAGCTTGATGTCTTGGTCATACAGCGTATCATTGGCTTTGCTATTAATCACATATTGCAAAGAAGTGATTTGCGGGAAAGTTTCGAAAATATGATTTAACAACAATTCACGTTGGGCTTTGTCTTCTTTATAGAATTGAATCAGCACCATAATTTCTCCGGTAGAAGCGGTACGAATCATCAATGTTCGCAACAAGCCCGAATGATTTCTGGCGTTGAAAAATTCCAACCCATTTTCGGTGGCAAAGCGTTTGATTTCATTGCGAATGGCATTGGATGGATCTTCTTGTAGATGACATTTTTCTATGT
The DNA here is from genome assembly GCF_946482535.1 of uncultured Flavobacterium sp. Next base: position 73 of record NZ_CAMLRU010000182.1, on the reverse strand, counting down.
CTAATATTTTGTCCCACATTCTTGGAATATGGAATCCAACTGCATTTCTATTATCTAGTTCTATTCCAGAATC
>NZ_CAMLRU010000181.1 GCF_946482535.1 uncultured Flavobacterium sp. | reverse complement strand
AATCAGTAAAAAACTGATATGTGATTCCATTAGTCAATAATGCAAACCGTGTTTTTGATACATGGAAATAACGAAACAATTGTGAGCCATGAACGGATAAATTTTCTTTCCAGTTTTTACATTCAATGATTAAAATGGGTTCTCCGTTTTGGATAATAGCATAATCAACTTTTTCTCCTTTTTTCAGACCTAAATCAGCTGTGAATTCAGGAACCACTTCTGTAGGATTGAAAGTGTCATACCCTAGTAAGTTGATAAACGGCAAAACAAATGCATGTTTGGTAGATTCTTCCGTTTCGATTTTATCTTTTAACTGATTGATTTTATCGGCTAGGGCTTTGAGTTGTACTTGTAGTTCCATCTTTTTGATTTTTAGTTATTCAAACTTAGATGTATTACAAGTGACTTCCTTACGGAAAACCGTAAACAAAAAAACTCACCGACTTGGTGAGTTTTCTATATTAAATTTACATTTTCTGATAACCGGCTTCTCCGTTGCGTTTTAGCTTGACTTTATAATTATCGCACCTGTCACAGCGATAACTGGACTGCCACGTTAGAGAGAGTTCATGAACTCCTTGAGTTCTGCCTATTCTTGAAGTATTCCAGTCATAAGAATACCCAAAAGTAAATTCGCTGGTTTTAAAAGATAGCACCGGATTTACTGAAGTGATTAAATGACTGTTAGATGCCCTACCCTCGGGATTTGTTACTACTACTAATCCGAAACTGAATCGGCTGAAATCCATTACACCTCCAATATCCAGTCGATTGTACTGCCCTTGTCTCATATAATTGGCCGTTATCATTAAATTAGTTCCTTCGGGAATTAATTTAGAAGGCGAATTGTAAAACTCATAGAAAAAACCGCCATGAACGGATAAGAATAAATCTAAGGGTACATTGGCATTTTCTCTGAAAGAAATATCAGGTCTGTTTAAATGTTTTACAGCTACTCCGAACCATGCGTCCTCCTGGTCTAATACAAAACCTGCGGAGAAGTCCATGAAATTGATTTTATTGCTGTAATCCATAACACCGGGATCAACACTACCCGGACTAATGGCACCGGTATTAATATTAATTTGATCTTCCAATAATAGGTTATTAAAATTATAATCCTTTCTGCCATAGCCGGCTTCTAACCCTAACCTAAGACGCCAATCATTGTCCAAATCAATTCGATAAGCAAAGGCTCCGTTGAATTTGAAATAATTATACCCTGTAAATACTTCATTATGATTTAATACTGTAACCCCAAGACCGATTTCGTCACTTATTAGGTTATTGGCAAAGCCAAATTGGGTGTCTATTTTGCGGTTGCCGTCGGGCCATTGTCGTCGGTGTATTAATCCTGCATTCCACGTGTTTGAAATACCGGTAAAAGCCGGGTTCAAAGTTTCGGGGACGAGATAGAATTGAGTAAATATTGGGTCTTGTGCATGACTAATGGTTGTAATCAAAGAAAATGCAGCAACTAAAATAAATTTGAATTTCATGTGGTGTAGCATTATTTGATTAAAACAAAAGTTTGGTTTTCATTGACAATAGTTCCATAAAACGTTTCGGCGGTTACTTTACTGTAATAGTTTCCGTTTTCGGCATTGAATCCTTTTATCTTGCCATCCCATCCAATTAAAACTTCTCCTTTTTCGGTATAAATGAGCGAACCCCATGTATCATAAATATCCAACTGAACCTCTTTTAATCTTTTAGTCACCGGCCTGTAAGTATCATTTAAAGTATCGCTGTTTGGGGTAAAAGCGGTTGGTACCACTAATAAATATCCCTTTTCCACTATTAATGTAATGGTCTGTACATAGACACAACCAAAAGGATAAGTTACGGTTTGGGTCACAACATAATCCCTTGGAATTTGATATGTATGCACCGGATTTAAATCGGTTGAAAAAGTTCCGTCTCCAAAGTCCCATGACACCGAGACATAATCACCCGTGATGGTACTGTTAAATTGAATTGGGTCACCGATAGAGTAAATTCCGTAAGTGGTATAGCCATATGATGTCGGCTCAAAAGAAGCATATCCAATCTCAGGATTATCAACGGTAACAGTATAAGTAGTTGTACAACCAATAGCATCCAAAACAGTCAATATTACTGTTCCATCAACATCAGATTGCATGATTTGCCCATTGGCACCACTAACCGTTCCACTTGACCATTGGTATTGGAATGGTGGTACGCCTCCTGTTCCTTGTGCAATAAAGCTTTGTGTTACTTCATGTGATGCACAATCAAAGTCGGTTTCCGTGTTAACCGCCACTTGTAGTGGAGCTGGTCTAACTAAACTATATTGTCCACTTGCAGTACAACCATTTGCATCCGTTACATTAACCAAATAGTTCCCTGCAATCAAATTAGTCAAATCTTCAAGCGTACTGCCATTTGACCAAGAATAAGTAAACGGCGGTGTCCCTCCTGATACTATTAAATTAATAGCACCATTATTTGCTACATTACAATCTATAGGATTGGTTAAGTTGGCAGAAAGCACCAATGGTTGTGGCTGAACAATGGTAAAAGTTCTAACAATAAAACAAGGTGTACCATCAGAAATGGTTGCTGTATAAGTTCCGGGAGATAAATTATTCCTAATTAAACCTGCTGTACTACCATCGCTCCAAGTTAAAGCCACGGGGGCTATACCTCCGGTGAGATTTAGATTGATGCTTCCATTATTTAAACCGTAACAAGTTACATTAGAAACTATTGGATTAACCATAAATACCGGTGCTTCCGGAATGACTATGGTCTGTACCTTAATACACCCGACATTATCGGTTACGGTGATAATATAAGTTCCTGCTGACAAATTAGTCTGATTTAGAGTTGTCGCCAAATTATTCCATTGGTATTGATAAGGACCATTTCCTCCTGAAATAGTTGCAGATAATGAAGCATTATTAGCTCCGTAACAGGTTATTGGCGTAGTAGTATAATTAATTACAATTTCACTTGATTGCGTAATAGTAACAGAAAGATTTTTAATACATCCTAGGTTGTCAGTTACTGTCAAATCATACACTCCTGCCACCAAACCATTTAAGTTTTGATTGGAACTTGTAAATCCATTAGGTCCTGTCCAGAAAAAAGTATAGTCAGATGTAGTCGGATTTGGCGTTCCTCCTATGACATTCACTGTTATAGCACCTGTAGCAGCACCATAACATAAGACATTCGTTTGACTCGTTAAACTAACCACTAATAATGGAGGTTGCGTAATGGTAAAAGTGGCCGTTTTTGGTCCACAATTGTTAGCATCTGTTACAGAAACAACGTAAGTTCCTGGGCTAAGATTGGCGATATCTTCAGTACTTGCATAAAAACCACTATTCTGAGTCCAAGTGTATAAATAATTACCAGTTCCGCCGGTGACTGTTATGTTGATGCTACCATTAGCACTGTTAAAACAAGTAATATCATTTTCACTATCTACAGTAATCAAGATATCTGTTGGTTCAGTAATGGTATAAGAATTCGTAAAAGGGCATCCTCCAGCATCATCAATTGTTACATTATAAACACCCGGAACTATATTGGTAATGGATGAATTAGTAGAAGTAAATCCGTTTGGACCAGTCCAATTCAAAAGATAAGGGGAACCTGTTGAAAACGGAATTCCGCCAGTAATATTAGTCGTTATTGATGCGGTGTTTACCCCAAAACATAAATTATTATTAACTATAACATTAGGGTTAATAGCAGGATTAACTGTAACCGTTATTGTAAAATTGTTCCCGACACATACTCCGGATATTGGCGTAACGGTATAAGTAACTGTAGCCGGATTGGTTGTATTGTTAATTAAATTTTGACTGATTGATGTTTGTGGTGTAACTTCAGCCGATGCTCCGGTTACAGCGCCAGCTGGAGAAATTGATGGTGCTGACCATGTATAAGTTGTTCCCAATGGAATAATATTACCACCGGTATTAGTTGGTGTAACTGAGAAACTGGTCGCGCTACAAATCGTTACACTTTCAGCAGCAATTTCTGGATTAGGATTGATGATTACCTCTGCCACATTAGTAGTTATTACTGAACAACCCCCGGTAATGGAAGGAAACGTAACCACACAGTAATAATAATTTGTACCCGATGAAATGGAAGGTGGCGAATAAGTTGCTGCGTTAGCTCCATTAATAATTGTGCCACCAGAATTTGAATTAATTGTATTGGAATACCATTGATAAGTTGGCGTACCCACTCCGTTAATAATGGTAAAGGATAAAACTGTAGGGGTTTGACCTAAACAGATATTGCTTAACAAAGGTTGATTGGCTATTGCAGGTGCTAAATTAACCGTTACACTGGCTGTATTAGTTGTAGTATTACAACCAACACCATTGGGTTGAGATATGATGCAATAGTAGTATAATGTTCCTGCATTGTTGGTTGGTGGAATATAAATTGGATTTGTCTCACCAACTATTGCAGTACCCGTAGTAGTAGAATTGGTAGTAGAAACATACCATTGATAAGTATAACTACTGCCTATTCCTCCAGAGACCGAAATTGACAATGCGGTTGGCGTTGCATTTTGACATAAGGTTTGAGAGACTGTTGGCTGAACATTGACAACCGGATCACTAACAACAACTACTTGTGAAACATCACTGATTATGGCACCACAACCACTACCGGAAAAATTTATTACAACGTAGTAATAATAATTACCTGCTGTTGTAAAAATAGGAGGTGTATAATTTGCATTCGTTGCACCACTTATTAAATTTCCTCCTGTATTGGAATTCACACTATTTGAATACCACTGATAAGATGGTGTTCCTGTTCCACCCGAATAAGTAACACTTAAATTATTTGCAACGGTCCCTCCTACACACAACGTCTGTATTACAGGAGGTTGTTGATTAATGGTAGCTCCCGATGTAACAACTATTGCAGCCGGATTAGTAGCAATTGTCGCACAACTACCGGAAATACCAGAAAACGTCACCAAACAATAGTAATACATCGTACCAACGCTATTCGCTTGAGGAGTGTAAGTGGAATTTGTTTCACCGGCAATCAGAGTACCAGATACAGTATCATTATTTACATTAGAATACCATTGATAGGTTGGAGTTCCTACTCCATTACTGTAAGTAAATGACAGTGCTGTTGGGGTTCCACCCGAACAAACTGTACTTGAAACAGGTTGATTAACAA
>NZ_CAMLRU010000180.1 GCF_946482535.1 uncultured Flavobacterium sp. | reverse complement strand
ACCACGGTGGCTTTTTTGAGCAAATCATCTTCAGACAAATTTACCAAGTGAGCAATGTCCATAAATCTTGGGGCGAGTTTTACTGTTTTGTCTTTCAGAATTTCCAAATCGGCTCCGATATTGACTTCACTGATAACTATCACCGAAAAATCATGGGAATGCGAGATAGAAATGTGTTTGCCGTCTTTTAAATGTGGTTTCCCGAATTCGTCATAGAACAAATCAAAATCGGTGTAACCCGCTTCCATCAATAATCTTCGTACACTTAGAAATCCTTTTTGATGGCTTTCGGCTTTCATGCCTTCTAACCTGGCTAAGGAAACATCTTTCAAGGCCACGGAGCGAAAAAGTTCATCGAAAGATTCGGTGATTTTCCAAACGTAGCCTTGCGTCGTTTCGTTTAAAGCTTTGATTTTTAGTAACGGCATGGGTAATTTTAAATTATCTGTTTGTTTTTCAGAAAATTAAGTAGCTAAACAAATCACAAAAAAATTGAAAACGTTTTTTTAATTCTATCCTATTGTGTAATTTTGCCCCACTATATAAAAAAACAAATATACACAATAGATGAGTACACAAACATTACCTTATGTAGCTTACAAAGTTAAAGATATTAACTTGGCAGCTTGGGGAAGAAAAGAAATTGAATTAGCGGAAGCTGAAATGCCTGGATTGATGGCACTTCGTGCTGAATATGGTGCGAGCCAACCCTTGAAAGGTGCTCGTATTGCCGGATGTTTGCACATGACTATTCAAACTGCGGTTTTAATCGAAACTTTAATTGCTCTTGGAGCAGAAGTTACTTGGTCTTCTTGTAACATTTTCTCTACTCAGGACCAAGCTGCTGCTGCTATTGCCGCTGCAGGAATTCAGGTTTATGCTTGGAAAGGTTTGAATGAGGAAGATTTTGACTGGTGTATTGAGCAAACTTTATTCTTTGGGGAAGACAGAAAACCATTGAACATGATATTAGATGACGGTGGTGATTTGACTAATATGGTATTTGACCGTTACCCTGAATTAATTCCGGGTATCAAAGGATTGTCTGAAGAAACTACAACCGGAGTTCACCGTTTGTATGAAAGAATGAAAAACGGTACTTTGTATATGCCGGCTATCAACGTAAATGACTCGGTGACCAAATCTAAATTCGATAACAAATACGGTTGTAAAGAATCGGCTGTTGATGCTGTTCGTCGTGCTACTGATATTATGTTGGCCGGAAAAAGAGTGGTGGTTTGTGGTTACGGTGACGTAGGTAAAGGAACTGCGGCTTCTTTCCGTGGTGCGGGTTCAATTGTAACCGTTACCGAAATTGACCCGATTTGTGCTTTACAAGCGGCTATGGACGGATTTGAAGTGAAAAAATTAGACACGGTTATTGCTAATGCTGATATTGTAATCACTACTACCGGAAATAAAGATATCGTTGTTGGAAGACACTTCGAAGCGATGAAAGACAAAACTATCGTATGTAATATTGGTCACTTTGACAATGAAATTGATATGGCTTGGTTGAACAAAAACCACGGTAATACTAAAGTAGAAATCAAACCTCAAGTTGACAAATACAATGTGAATGGCAATGACATCATCATTTTGGCAGAAGGTCGTTTGGTAAACTTAGGTTGTGCTACCGGTCACCCAAGTTTTGTGATGAGTAACTCATTCACCAACCAGACTTTGGCACAAATCGAATTGTGGAACAACAGTGCGGCTTACAAAAATGAAGTATACATGTTACCAAAACATTTAGATGAAAAAGTAGCAGCCTTACACTTGGCTAAATTAGGCGTTGAATTGGAAACTTTGAATGATGAGCAAGCGGCTTACATTGGGGTGGAAGTTCAAGGACCTTTTAAACCCGAGTATTACAGATACTAAAAAGTACGAAAGTACAAAATTCGAAGTACGAAATCATACCGAAACCCTTGCTGAAGAGTAAGGGTTTTTTGTTTAGTTTTACTTAAAATTGAACATCATGGAATTTGAAATACTTGAAACCGAAAGACTACTTCTGAAGAAAATAACTCCGGAAACTTTTACGGATTTATTTGCCCACTATACTCAAATAGAAATCATGACCCTACTTGGTCTCAACACCGAATCGGAATTTCTAAAAGAAAAAGCCAAATCTCAAGGCGGTTATGTTACCTATGACCGAACCATTCTTGCTTTTTTACTGGTTTCGAAAGAAAGTGGTCTGACTATCGGAAGAGCCGGTTACCACAATTGGTATAAAGACCACAGACGCGCCGAATTGGGCTATGCGCTAAACAACGAGAATAGCAAAAGAAAAGGCTATATGAGTGAAGCGATTAAAGCTATTCTTGAGTATGGTTTTACCGCTATGAACCTCAACAGAATTGAAGCTTACATTGGCCCAACCAACATCGCTTCCTTGAGTTTGATTAAAAAATACGGCTTTACTAGAGAAGGACTATTACGCCAGCATTTTCTCAGGGATAATGTAGCGGAAGATTCTGTAGTTTTTAGTTTGCTGAAAGAAGAATACAATTCCTGATTAGCCCCGATTGTAGTAGCTACCATGTAGCTCGGAAAGCGGGAATATGAATTCCAAGAATGCCCAAACCATCCGCTCCTAAAAGATTACCTTGTCAATTCTGGCTGGGCTTCTCGATACATTTTGAGCAAAGCTCAAAACACTCGAAGTGACGTAAATTTACAAAACAAAAAACCCGCTCATTGCTGAACGGGTTTTGTATTTTGATAAGAGTTTGTTCTTATGCCTCGAATGGAAGGATAGACACAAATGATTTGTTGTCTCCTTTTTTCTGGAATTTCACAATCCCGTCAACTTTTGCATGTAAAGTGTGATCTTTACTCATGTAAACGTTTTCACCCGGATTATGTTTAGAACCTCTTTGTCTAACGATGATATTTCCAGCAATGGCAGCTTGACCACCATAAATCTTAACACCTAAACGTTTCGATTCTGATTCTCTACCATTCTTAGAACTACCGACACCTTTCTTGTGAGCCATGACGTATAAGTTTTAAATATTAGTTGTTTTCTTCTGTTGCCGGAGTTTCAGCTGCTGCTTTTTTCGCTTTTGGCGCTTTTGGCTCTGCTGCTGCTTTTTCAGCTTTTGGTTCTGTAGCTTTCTCAGCTTTAGCCGCTTTTTTACCGCCGGTTGCGCTGATACCTTCAATTACAATTTGAGTAAGATACTGTCTGTGACCGTTTCTTTTCTTGAATCCTTTTCTTCTTTTCTTTTTGAAAACGATTACTTTGTCTCCTTTTAAGTGTTGTAACACTTTGGCTTCTACTGAAGCACCTTCTATAGCTGGGGCGCCTAAAGTAATGTTACCATTATCGTCTAATAAAAGAACTTTGTCAAAAGAAACTTTTGAACCTTCTTCATTAGCCAAACGGTGAACATAAACCTTTAAGTCTTTGCTTACTTTAAATTGTTGCCCTGCTATCTCTACGATTGCGTACATAACAATAATGTTTAATTAATTTTTAAGTGCGCAAATATACGACTATTTCTTTTACACACAACACTACGACAAAAAAAGTTTGTTACTATTGTTCAAGGGATTAAACGCCTCAGGATAAATTTGATTTATTCTTAAATTTTTGGATAAAAAAAAGTATTTTTGGTGTAACAAAACTAAAGGTTAGTTAACTAACTGAACAATCAACGAAAAAATTTCAATTTTTTATGAAAAAATCATTAATTGCTTTAAGTTCATTGCTTATGCTTGGAGGAACTGCGCATGCTCAAAAGGTAGCTTTTGAAGAATACGATTTGCCTAATGGGCTTCACGTAATTTTACACAATGACCCATCAGCACCGGTGGTGATTACATCTGTAATGTACCATGTAGGTTCTAAAGATGAAAATCCGGAAAGAACAGGATTTGCCCACTTTTTTGAGCACTTGTTGTTTGAAGGAACAGAGAATATCAAAAGAGGTGAATGGTTCAAAATTGTAACCTCAAACGGAGGAACAAACAACGCCAATACTTCGGAAGACCGTACTTATTACTTCGAAGTTTTCCCTTCCAACAACACAGAATTGGGATTATGGATGGAATCTGAGAGATTGATGCATCCGGTAATCAACCAAATCGGAGTAGACACTCAAAACGAAGTAGTAAAAGAAGAAAAAAGACTGCGTGTTGACAACCAACCTTACGGGCAATTGATTGCCGAGGTTAAGAAAAACATGTTTAAAGTTCACCCATACCGCTGGGCTCCGATTGGTTCAATGGACCATTTAGATGCTGCAACTTTAGAAGAGTTTCAAGCTTTCAATAAAAAATTCTACACGCCTAACAATGCGGTTTTAGTAGTAGCCGGTCAAATTGACATTGCACAAACTAAAGCTTGGATTGAAAAATATTTCGGCCCGATTCCGAGAGGTGTTGAAATCAAAAAAGAAACTTTTGTAGAAGCACCGATCACTGAAACCATCAAAGCAAGATACGAAGACCCTAATATCCAAAAAGAAATGGTGGTGGCTTCTTACAGAACTCCGTCAATGAAAACTCGTGATGCGAGAGTTTTAGACATGATTTCCACTTATTTGAGCAACGGTAAAAGTTCTAAGTTGTACAAAAAAATTGTAGACGACAAGAAAATGGCCCTTCAAGTAGGAGCTTTCAATTACAGTCAAGAAGATTACGGTCAATACATTTTATTCGGAATGCCTCAAGGCGAAAATACTTCAGCCGATTTAATCCGCGAAATTGATGAAGAAATTGTAAAACTTCAAAACGAATTGATTTCTGAAAAAGATTATCAAAAACTACAAAACATTTACGAAAGTAATTATGTAGACAACAATGCCAGCGTTGAAGGTGTTGCTGAAAACTTAGCCACGTACTATTTATTATACGGCGACGTAAATTTGATTAACACCGAAATCGAAATGTACCGTACTATCACTCGTGAAGAAATCAGAGAAGCAGCCAAAAAATATTTAAACCCGAATCAACGTTTGATTTTGGATTATGTTCCGGCCAAAGATAAAGCTCAAAACTAAGACTCAAAGTATCATGAAAAAAACAATTATAGTATTATCAAGCTTGTTTTTAACTTTAACTATGCAAGCACAAGACAGAACACAACCAAAACCGGGTCCGTCACCGTCTATCAATATCAAAAAACCGGAAACTTTCTCTTTGCCTAACGGCTTGAAAGTTTTGGTAGTTGAAAACCACAAGTGACC
>NZ_CAMLRU010000179.1 GCF_946482535.1 uncultured Flavobacterium sp. | reverse complement strand
GTATGGAAGTCATCAAAATGACCGGTTATACTATTGAAGAAAAGATTGAAATTGCACGTCAGCATTTGTTGCCGAAACAATTAAAAGAACACGGTTTAACCACCAAGGATTTAACCATTGGTAAAAAACAATTGGAAAAAATCGTAGAAGGTTATACCCGAGAATCCGGTGTGCGTAGTTTGGAAGCCAAGATTGCTCAGGTAATCAGAAACGCTGCCAAGTCGGTAGCCATGGAAGAAGCATACAATAAGAAACTAACCGATGAAGATATCGTAGCTATTTTGGGTGCGCCTAAGTTAGCCCGAGACAAATCGGAAAGCAACGATGTGGCCGGTGTTGTGACCGGTTTGGCCTGGACTTCAGTTGGAGGTGATATTCTATTCATAGAATCCTTAATATCAGCCGGAAAAGGCGCTTTGACTTTGACCGGAAATCTAGGGACGGTAATGAAAGAATCGGCAACGATTGCTCTAGAATACATCAAAGCCAACGCTGAATTATTCGGGCTCGATCCGGAAATGATTGCCAAGTACAACGTTCATTTACACGTGCCGGAAGGTGCTACGCCTAAAGACGGACCAAGTGCGGGAATCGCGATGCTGACTTCTTTGGTGTCATTGTACACGCAGAGAAAGGTGAAGAAAAACTTAGCCATGACCGGAGAAATAACGCTTCGTGGGAAAGTACTGCCGGTTGGCGGTATCAAAGAGAAAATATTGGCCGCGAAAAGAGCCAACATCAAAGAAATCATTTTGTGTCACGAAAATAAAAGCGATATCGATGAAATCAAACCGGAATACATAGAAGGTTTAACGTTTCATTATGTAAAAGAAATGAGTGAAGTGATAGCCGTTGCTTTGACCAACCAAAAGGTAAAAAATGCCAAAACGTTGAAATAAACTCAAAATACCAAAATTGAAAAGGCAGGAGCAAAATAAACTCGTGCCTTTTTTTATTTACTTTTTTTCCTCCGAGATAAAATAATATCTTCGCAATTCCGTTATAGTAATAGCCATAAGTCTATTTTAATGTTTAGAAAAACAATTTGTATTGCTTTTTGCCTCGTCGGTTTGGTCGCTTTCGGACAAGTGGGCGGTAGGTCGGTATACCAGTTTCTAAACTTAGTGACTTCACCAAGACAAGCGGCGATAGGCGGAAAAGTCATTACTTTTTACGACCAAGATGTCAACCAAGCCCATTTTAATCCGGCCTGTATTAATGCTGAAATGGACAATAAGTTGTCGTTGAATTACGGTAGTTATTTTGGCGAAGTGACTTACGGAACCGCTTCTTATGCTTACACTTATGACCGCCATGTGCAAACGTTTTTTGGCGGCGTTAACTATGTCAATTACGGAAAGTTTGACGGTTATGACGAAAACGGCCAGCAAACCTCAGATTTTACAGGAAGCGAAATAGCCTTGTCTTTTGGTTATGCTTATAATATTCCTTTTACTGATTTTTATATTGGTGCCAATGCCAAGCTGATTTCTTCCACTTTGGAAAGTTATAATTCTTTTGGTGCCGCGGTTGATATCGGAGCTTTATTTATTGATACTCGAAACGATGTCAATTGGGCGATTTCTATCCGAAATTTGGGTACACAAATTACGCCCTATGCCGAAACCCGTGAGAAATTGCCTCTAGAAGTGTTGATTGGTGTTTCTCAATTAATGGAAAATGTACCGATTCGTTGGCATTTGACCTTAGAAAATATGCAACAATGGCAAGTGGCTTTTGCCAATCCGAATAGGGCAGAAGGGAATTTGGACGGCGGTTCAACACCCGAAAAAGTATCATTCTTTAACAATGCTTTGCGACACGTGATTGTGGGAGCCGAATTGTTTCCCGATAAAGGATTTAATCTTCGATTGGGTTATAATTTCAGAAGAGCCGAAGAATTGCGTATCTTAGAGCAGCGAAATTTTTCCGGATTATCGGTTGGTTTCGGTTTGAAAATCAATAATTTAAAATTCAATTATTCTTATTCCCGATATACTTTAGCGGCCAATACCAGCTTATTTGGATTGACCATCGATTTTTCGGGGAATAGATATTAATTATATTTCTTAGCATTTTGAAAAAGATTACCATTGCCATCGACGGATTTTCTTCCACCGGAAAAAGTACTTTAGCCAAACAATTGGCCAAACATTTGGGTTATGTTTATGTCGATTCGGGAGCGATGTATCGCGCGATAACTTATTTTGCCATGCAAAACGGTTGTATAGGTCATGAGTTTTTTGATAAAGAAACTTTAATCAACAGTTTGCCGTTTATCAAATTACATTTTGAATTCAATCCCGAATTGGGTTTTGCAGAAATGTATTTGAATGGAGTGAATGTCGAAAAGGAAATCAGAACCATAGAAGTATCCAGTTTTGTGAGCAAAGTGGCTGAGGTTTCTGAAGTTCGTGCCCAATTGGTAGAACAACAACAAGCCATGGGCAAAGAAAAAGGCATCGTAATGGATGGGCGCGATATCGGAACCGTTGTTTTCCCGGAGGCTGAACTCAAAATTTTTATGACTGCCAGTCCGGAAACTCGAGCGCGTCGCCGTTATGAAGAATTAAAGGCAAAAGGCGAAAATGTAACGTTTGAAGCGGTTTTAAAAAATGTGGAAGAACGTGATCATATTGATACGCATCGAGACGATTCTCCACTAGTCAAGGCAGACGGCGCTATAGAAATTGACAATTCGGCACTAACACGAGAAGAACAGTTTGAAGCAGTACTGGCTTTGGTGCATAAAGTTTCGAAATCGTTGTAAATATTTGTTTATCTCAATTTAAATAGTAGATTTACGGGTTGTTATTATAAAACCAAAAACCACTATTATGAGTATAAAAAACAGATTAATTGCCATGAACTTCTTTCAGTTCTTTGTTTGGGGTGCGTGGCTTATTACGATTGCCAACTTTTGGTTCGGAACCAAACAATGGGACGGAACAAAATTCGGATTGGTATTCGGAACTATGGGAATTGCCTCTTTATTCATGCCTACCTTAACCGGAATTATAGCTGATCGTTGGGTCAACGCCGAAAAACTCTATGGCTTGCTTCATATTTGCTATGCGATGGTCTTGTTTTATCTTCCGCAAGTAACTTCCCCTGATAATTTTATTTATGTTATGCTTTTGGCGATGTGTTGTTACATGCCAACGATTGCTTTGTCGAATTCTATTTCTTATACTGCTTTAAAGAATAGCGAAGGCAGTGATGTTGTAAAAGATTTTCCGCCGATTCGTGTTTGGGGAACGATTGGTTTTATAGCCGCTATGTGGTTGACCAATTTGTCCGGAAATAAAGCAACGGCTTACCAGTTTTATATAGCCGGAATAGCCGCAATTATGTTAGGTTTGTATGCTTTTACTTTGCCAAAATGTACACCGCAACATACCAAAGGAGAGCAATCTTCATTGGTTGCTTCTTTAGGATTGGAAGCCTTTAAATTATTCGGCACCTATAAAATGGCGTTGTTCTTTATTTTCTCTATGTTTTTAGGTGGCGCTTTGCAGTTGACCAATGCTTACGGAGATGTGTTTTTAGATGAATTTAAAAATGTGCCGGAATATGCCGATTCATTTGTGGTAAAATATTCTACCATTATTATGTCGATTTCTCAGGTTTCGGAGACTTTATTCATTTTGGCGATTCCGTTTTTCTTGAAGCGATTTGGGATTAAGCAAGTGATGTTGATTTCGATGTTGGCTTGGGTATTGCGTTTCGGTTTATTTGCTTACGGAAACCCTACAGACGGATTGTGGATGATTATCATGTCCTGTATTGTGTACGGAATGGCGTTTGACTTCTTTAACATTTCCGGTTCCTTGTTTGTGGAGACTTCTACCAATGCTAAGATTCGTTCTTCGGCTCAAGGTTTGTTTATGATGATGACCAATGGCTTTGGAGCGGTTTTGGGAAGTTTTACTTCGGGATGGGCTATAGACAAGTTCTTTACCCATGATGGAACCAGAGATTGGCACAGCATCTGGTTGGCTTTTGCGGCTTACTCTTTAGTAATTGCGATTGCTTTTGCGGTGTTATTTAAACACAAGCACAATCCTAATGATGTGGCTAATGTGAGTCATTAATCGGATTCGATTTTAATAAATCAGGCCTGATAGGTTTTATAACTTGTCAGGCTTTTTTGTTTCCAAGAATGCGATACAAATCCCAGTCTAGCCCTGATGGAAGCAACTACCGCGTAGTGCGAACAGCAGGAAAACGGAAACCAAGAAAGCCCGAACCCTTCGCTCCTGAATAAAATCATTTTTCAAGACAACTTTTCTTGGGTTAATTGTTTTGTAATTAAGATTTTATACTTACTTTTGCAGTCCTTTTGGCGGAGTAGGGTTTCCAATAGGATTAAACAAATAAAAAACTAACACTGCTGTGTTTTTACTCGCATCGAGAAACCCAAGAAACATAGCATACAAATTTTTTATCAGCATGTCTGAATTAAATAAAGAACAACAAGCGTTTTTAAACGAGTTTAACTGGCACAATTATGCCGAAGGAATTGATGAAGTAGATCAAAAAAACTTGCAAGAGTTTGAAGATTTAGTAACTAAAACTTTCATTTCTACTGATCAAGAAGAAGTAGTAGAAGGTGTAGTAGTTAGAATTACTGACAGAGACGCTATCGTTGACATTAACGCGAAATCAGAAGGAGTTATCTCTTTGAATGAGTTCCGTTACAACCCGAACTTAAAAGTGGGTGACAAAGTTGAGGTATTAATTGACGTTCGTGAGGACAAAACAGGTCAATTGGTATTATCACACAGAAAAGCAAGAACTATCAAATCATGGGATAGAGTAATTGCAGCTAACGAAAGCGGAGAAATCGTTCAAGGTTTCGTTAAATGCAGAACTAAAGGTGGTATGATCGTTGACGTATTCGGTATCGAAGCGTTCTTACCGGGATCACAAATTGATGTGAAACCTATCCGTGATTATGATGTATACGTAAACAAAATGATGGAATTCAAAGTGGTAAAAATCAACCACGAATTCAAAAACGTTGTTGTTTCACACAAAGCACTTATCGAGGCTGACATCGAAGTTCAGAAAAAAGAAATCATTGGTCAATTAGAAAAAGGACAAGTATTAGAAGGTGTGGTTAAAAACATCACTTCTTACGGTGTGTTCATTGACTTAGGTGGTGTTGACGGATTAATCCACATTACTGACCTTTCTTGGTCAA
>NZ_CAMLRU010000178.1 GCF_946482535.1 uncultured Flavobacterium sp. | reverse complement strand
ATTGGTCAACGTTTCATGGAAAGTCACTACAATATTAGGATTACCTCCACTAACTTGGTTGATAATTGAATTCAAATCGAAATTACAATTAAAACCATCATTGTTGTAACTGTCATCACAAACCACATAATCTGTTGGGGTATTGATAACCGGTGCCGTATTTACGGTAATCACAGCAGAACCTGCTTGGGCTTGGAAACAAGTAGTTGAAGGATTAGTAACACTAACCAAATTATACGTTGTTGAAGCTGATAAAGGCGCCGAAGTAAAGACAGCGTTCCCTGAACCATTCAAAGTAATCGTTTGATTGGAACCCGCATTAACATTGTAAGTCACAACTGCATTCGGCGTACCATTGAAAGTAATGGTAACTGTATCTCCAAAACACACTGTAGCTGTTCCTGATATGGTAGCCGTTGGCAACGGATTCACAGTTATAACTGCTGAACCGGTCTGAGATTGTGTACAATTGGTAGCAGGATTTAAAACGCTAACTAAAGTATAAGTAGAAGAAACCGTTAAGGTAGGAGTTGTAATCGAAGCATTTCCTGCAGCATTTAAAGTTATGGTTTGATTAGGATTGGCATCAACATTATAGGTTACAATCGCATTTGGCGTACCGGTAAAGGATATTACTGCAGTCGTTCCGGAACAAATTGAAGTGGTGCCGGAAATGATAACAGTTGGCAACGGATTTATACTGACAGTAGCCGAACCGGATAACAATTGGGCACAGTTAGTAGCTGGATTTAACACACTAACTAAGTTATAAGTAGATGGTGCTACTAATGAAGGAGTAACTACCGAAGCGATGCCGGCTGCATCTAAAGTAATCGTCTGATTAGGATTGCCATCTATATTGTAAGTTACTACTGCATTGGGGGTTCCATTAAAAGTAATTGTTGTGGTTGTACCGGAACAAATTGAAGTAGTACCCGATATGGTGGCTACAGGCAAAGGATTAACAAACAATTGAAAACTGGTAGTCCCAAAATGGGTTGGATCCGCATTTTCTTCTAATCTGACAATTATAGTTTGACCATTAGTCCCTAAAAATGAATTGATTGGACTTATCGCAGCTTGATCTAAATCGGCATCGTTTTGATTCAAATGAAATGTAACTGTATAGTCGGCCAAACTGTAAGTCGCTCCTAAAGCTTCCGCTATTTGCGGAACGAAGTCGAAAACTGCTGTACCACTTCCGAAACTGCTTTCACACAAAGTCAAGTTAGGCGGCGTAAACGGAACAGGGTCGGCACACAAAGCCGGTGCAATATGCAACGTAAATTGCGTCGTTGTAATACAACCGGTCATATCGTCTTCTAAAGCAGCATAAATTATTTCCCCATCAAATCCATTGTATGTCAAAGGATTAGTTATAGGCGAAGCTAATTGTTGGGCATCAAAAAGAGAATGGTGATACGTTACTGTATTACTCAATCCATTCATGATGATGGCACTGTTGTCATTTAAATTAAAAGGCGGCGCACAAACAAATAAATCATTTGGAGTACCTATCGGCAATGAAGGAATGTACTCAACCACCAAACAGTCCATTTGTTGACAACCGCTAGGGTAAGTAATCGTAACACAATAATTCCCTTCCTGGGTAATAGTATGAGTAAAAGAATTCGCTCCTGCAATAGGATCGCCTTCTAATGTCCATTCATAGGTGGCGCCTACAATAGAAGTTGCCCCTGCTTGAATAGTCAAAGTTTCTGAACCACAAATAGCATTCGGACCTGTAAAATCATCTATTCCGTCAAACTCATCTATCCCGGCTAAGCTGGCTGTACCAATATCAAAACTACCACCACCTAAAAAAACCGCAGAGTCATAAGAATTATCATTTCTGTCCGCAATAACTAATTTTATATGATACACATTATTAGGAATAACGGTTGATGTAGCGGTCATCAATATGGTTTCTCCATTGAAGTTTGTCGCCGAATTGGCCGCATTTGCCCCGCCGTTAAAACTTCCGAAATAACTTGGATTAGCAGAAGCACAGTTAGCGTTATGGGCATCATCTCTGATGGTAACTACCGAAATCGGAGTATTGGTACTTGGCAACAAAGCCAAATTCGTAGTCGGCGTTCCTGCGGTTATATTGGTCAAAAAGAAAGCAAATGAATCCGAATAAGCACATTGAAAAGTTCCATACTCTTCCGAAGCAAATAAGAAATCAAAACTCATCTGGTTCGTCAATGGGGTAAAATCGAACTCTAAAATTGTGGCATTATTGTAATCCGTCAATCCTGGATCAATTCCTAAACCGGTGATGTAATTAAACAAATCATTATCTCCTACCCAAGCATTTGATCCTTCTCCCAAAGTCGTTGTATTTGGTCCAGGCGCACTCATAGCGTTACCGGTACTCAAAATCACACCCGAAGTCAACGGAAAATTTGGATTGGTATTCTGAAAATAACCAATCCCGTTTGACGACCCAAAACTGGTTCCGCTACTGGATCCGCTTCCGGTACTCCAAGTAATATTGGTAATTGTTCCTACACAAGAAGACCCAACAGCTCCCGAGGCAAACAAAACGTCCTGAACCAATTGCGGAACGGTATAAGTAGTATTGTTGACCGTTATCGGCTGGGATAACGATTTGAATGTCAATAAGAAAATCGGAATAAATAATAAAATTCGCTTCATACCTACGAAATTTAAAAGCATTCTCTTGGCAAAAGTTGAATACTTAATGTTAATTTATTGTTTAAATCTCCAAATATAAGTATTCACAGAAAATAACTTTGTTAAATTTGCAGAAAAATACACTATTTCAATGAAAATCGCCATAAAAGAAACCCAAAACCCAACAATAATAAAATTTGAATTCCCCGATTTTATCACTCAAAACGAAAACTTCGAATTCAAAAATATTGATGAAGCCAAAAATTCTCCTTTGGCCCAACAACTTTTTTACCTGCCTTTTGTAAAAACCGTTTACATCTCCGGCAATTTTATCGCTATAGAAAGATTCAGCATTGTTGACTGGTCAGACGTACAGGATGCCGTAGCGGAACAAATTGAAAATTTCGTCAACAATGGCGGTGTTATCGTGTTGCCTAGCGAAAATAAAACCAAAAAACAAGCCATCACGGTCTACGGTGAAACCACGCCTAACCCGGCTTCGCTTAAATTTGTAGTCAATAAAGGCCTAACCAAATCGGCTTTCGAATTCAAAAATATTGACGAAACACAAGCGTCTCCATTAGCACAGGAATTGTTCAAATTCCACTTCGTCAAAGAAATTTTCATCACCGAAAACTACATCTCAGTCACCAAATACGACAGCACTTCTTGGGACGAAATCACCCTGGAACTCCGCACATTCATCAAACAATTCATCGAAAACGGCGGCACTGTAATCGACGAAACCATTGCCGTGAATGATACCAAACAAGAAAAACAACAAATCAAAAATTTTGATCATCTTGATGTAACCTCGCAACAAATCATCAACATCCTCGAAGAATATGTAAAACCGGCCGTCGCTGCCGATGGCGGAAACATCCTTTTTGATTCCTATGACGAAACCGACAAACGCGTAAAAGTTGTCCTTCAAGGTTCTTGCAACGGCTGTCCTTCTTCGACATTCACCCTCAAAAACGGCATCGAAAACATGCTCAAAGACATGCTCAACGATAAAGACATCGTGGTCGAAGCACTAAACGGATAAGCATTATTTAAAATAAAAAACTAACTTTAAGCGTCCAAATAGGGCGCTTTTTTTTAATCATTAGAAGCTAATCCGGCTTTCCACTGTATCTTTTTGAATGATGTGCCTCCGCTTATGCTCCGGCCAATCCTTCAAAAAGGATGTCGTTGCAATCCGGGCTAGAATAAAGACTATGAACGAACTACATTTAGAAACCAGCCCATACCTACTCCAACACGCCAACAATCCGGTGCATTGGAAAGCCTGGAACGAAAAATCTTTGACCCAAGCTAAAAAAGAAAACAAACTCATCCTCATCAGTATCGGTTATTCTGCCTGTCATTGGTGTCACGTTATGGAACACGAAAGCTTTGAAAACGAAGAGGTCGCTGCCGTGATGAACGCTCATTTCATCAATATCAAAATCGACCGCGAAGAACGCCCGGATATCGATGCGGTTTATATGAAAGCCGTGCAAGTCATGACCGGTCGCGGCGGTTGGCCGATGAATGTGGTCGCACTACCCGATGGAAGACCAATTTGGGGCGGAACCTATTTTAGAAAAAATGACTGGATTAATTCGCTCGAGAAACTACAGGAAATTTACACGCAAAATCCGGAAACCATCTACGATTACGCCCAACAATTACACGAAGGTTTACAATCCATCAGCATTATCCCAAAAACCGAAACGCCTTCCGATTTTAATTTTGACATCTTGGAAACTTTGGTTCAAAAATGGGAAAAAAGCTTTGATTGGGATTTTGGCGGAATGGCTCGCGCACCCAAGTTTATGATGCCCACCAATTACGAATTTCTATTGCGCTACGGTTATCAAACTCAAAACCAAAAGCTGTTAGACTTTGTCAACCTGACTTTAACCAAAATGGCTTACGGTGGTTTATTCGACACGGTTGACGGCGGATTTTCTCGCTACTCTGTCGACATGAAATGGCATGTGCCGCATTTTGAAAAAATGCTGTACGACAACGGCCAATTGGTTTCGCTGTATGCCAATGCTTATAAATTAACGCAAAACCCTTTGCATAAAGAAGTCATTGAAAAGACGCTGACTTTCGTCGAAAAAGAATGGCTTACGGCTGAAGGCAGTTTCTATGCCGCTCTCGATGCCGACAGTTTAAACACTAAAAATCACCTGGAAGAAGGCGCGTTTTATGTTTGGACCAAACCCGAGTTACAAGAATTACTGGGCGAAGATTTCGACTTGTTTTCCGAAGTGTTCAATGTCAATGACTTCGGGCATTGGGAACACGAGAATTATGTTTTGATTCAAAATCAATCTTTAGCAGCAATCGCCCAAAAGCAAAATATTGACTTAGAATTATTGGCCAAAAAAAAGAAAAACTGGGAAGAAAAACTTTACGCCGAAAGAGAAAAACGTAGCAAACCCAGATTAGACGACAAATGCCTAACCTCTTGGAACGCCATCATGGGTAAAGGTTTTGTAGATGCCTACAAAGCTTTGGGCGAACCAAAATATTTAAGCCTTGCGCTGCAAAACGCCCATTTTATCACCAAAAACATTTGGTCACCCGAAGGTCATTTATAC
>NZ_CAMLRU010000177.1 GCF_946482535.1 uncultured Flavobacterium sp. | reverse complement strand
CCATCGGAGACCGATACCCAAGTGGAGTTTATAGTGTAGTAATCACTCAAGATGAAGCAGTGAAAACGCTGCGTGTAATTAGACGTTAGGGCATAGTAAAATAAAATATTTTAATAAAATCCCTGTTTTGTTTCAAAAATAAGACAGGGATTTATTTATTCAGTATTCTCTGAGAAATACTTTTTTAAAATATAAATAAAAACTGATAAAATCAATCAAATAAAAAGCATGATTTACTCGATAAAATGCATGAAAAACCGACCAATGGATTCTTTGTCGTTGGTTAACAATTAGTTAATATCTTTTTATTTGGAAAACACAATTATTGTTTAGTTTTGCCTTTGCTTTAAACTTTTTTATATGAAAAATATGTTACTTTTTAGAAAGCCATCTTGGCTTTTGTTTTGGAGCTTTGTGATGTTATTTATGTTCAATTTCCAAGTAGGTTGGTCCCAACCGTGGATTTATAATTTTGGAACAGGTACAGGTACATTTACTAGCTCAACAGCTTCTGTTAATACCTTCTTGCCAACTCCTACATCCGGGAGTTCAAGGGTAAGAGTAGGTACAAATCCGGGTTCTTTTGCATTGGTAAGCCCCGGTTTGTCAGCCTTGGGATCAGATTCCGAATTACAATTTACTTCAAACACAGGTTCAACCTCAACTTCAAAATTTTCAATTTATGATTGGACTACTGCTACTAAAGTTGGGTATGTAAAATTTAATATTGCCTTTTCCGGTGGGAGTACAGGTGTATATCGTTTTACTTTAGGAGATGGGACTAATTTTAGTGATAATAACGCTATGACTGCTGCACAGACTTTTGCTTCAATTGAGTGGGTCTTGACTACTTCATCGGCTGTCAGTTATCGTGTAATGAATACAGCAGGGACTTTTATTACAACAGGACTCACCAATCCTACTTCACTTTTTGTTCAAACCGGTAGTCCGGTTTATTCAGTAGAGGTTTATGCAAATAATGAATCAACTTCCCAAAATTATACCCGGTCAGGATCAAACTCATTGGCTGCAGGGACTTGGGATTTGTGGGTTGATGGAGTTAAAGTTGGGAGCAATTTGGCCAGAGGTTCATTAGCAAACAATGCCAATTTTGATTCATTTGCTTTTAATCATCAAGTTAATGCTGCCACACCGGGAACAATTTATTTAGATGACATAGAGTATTCAAATTCATTACCAAGTGCTCCTAGTCCTTTATTAACTCCACAAACTCTAAGTAGTGCATTGACTACTACTTATGGAACTGCTTCAACGGCAGTAGAGACTATTGCTACCGGAACTAATTTGACCGCAGCTACAATAACTGCAACCCCGCAAACAAACTTTGAGGTTTCGGCGACAAGTGCCACAACCGGTTTTCAAAGTACACCGATTACGGGGTTAACTGCCGGTGCAACACTTTGGGTTCGCTTAGCAGAAAATGCATCAGTAAGCGGAAGTTATAATGGTGTAGCCGGTGTTGTTTTAACTGGAGGAGGTGCCGCAACTAGCGTTAATATTACTACTTCTGCTACCGGAAATACTGTAACTCCTTTAGGGCTGACTATTACCGGGTTGGATTCTCAAGACAAACAGTTCGACGGTAATACTGTGGCTACTTTAACGGGAACGCCTGTTTTAAACGGAGTTTTGTTTTCAGATGATGTGGTTTTGAGTGGAACGGCTGTAGCCAATTATTCTTCGGCAGCAGTTGGTGGGCCCTATACTATCACTGTAACGGGATTTTCTATAACCGGAACAAAAGCCGGTAATTATTCACTTGCGCAACCAACAGTTACTCCAAGAAGTATTACTCCTTCAAGTTTGTTTGATCAAGTTATTACTTTTCCATCGCTTGCAGATACTCCATATGGTACAGTTAGTGTGCCATTGTTAGCTACCTCTGACAATCCTGAAGGAAACCCAATAACCTATTCAAGTTCTAATACTAGTGTGGCTACGATATCCGGCAGTACTGCGGTAATTGTTGGTGCAGGAACTACCACAATTACGGCTTCTCAAGCGGGTAGTGCTACTCACAATCCTGCTATTAGTGTCAACCAGACGTTAATGGTTACCCCGCTAGGAATTACCATTACCGGAATTTCTGCTTTGGATAAACCTTATGACAATACAACAACGGCTACTTTGACTGGTACAGCAGTGTTAGATCCGGCACCAATTAACGGTGATGATGTGACAATAAGTGGTACGCCTGTAGCAAATTTTGCAACATCCAATGCTGGTTTACAGCCTGTCACTGTTACCGGTTATACCTTAAGTGGAACAAAAGCAGGAAATTATTTGTTGACGCAACCTGTAATTCCTGATGCAACAATTACTCAAATTTCTCAGACCATAACATTTTTTGGTACCATTCCAACTTTAACGTCTTTAACACCTGCGATTACCCTAGCTGCTACTGCTAGTTCATCGTTACCGGTTACTTTTGAAAGTTCAGACACCAATGTGGCTACAATATCTGGAAATGTTTTAACTATTGTTGGTTTAGGTTCAGTAACAATTACAGCAAAACAAGCGGGTAATACCAATTATGCTGCTGCACCTGATTTAACCCAAACTAGATTGGTTGAAACAGCTATGTACTTGAACCAGTTTACAGGTGCTGCTGCTTGTCCGACACAAGGAAATGTTCCTGTTACCGCAGTGAATACAACAGGAGCAGAGGCTACAAGGTCAACAGTTGTTTGTACTACTTCGGCAAATTTGTTTACATCAAATAATTTGAATAACACTGCTTCAATCAACAATAGTTCTTACATTCAATTTTCTGCCACTGCAGCTACGGGCTATCGATTAAATTTAACGAAGTTGTCATTTTTACGTTCGGGAAGTAGTACTGCTCCAAATCAATTAGAGGTACGTTACAGTACAGATGGTTTTGCTACTTCTACTTCTATGGGTAATGTAGAATTAACGCCTACAACAGGAACTACATTAACTTGGGATTTTGCTGACTTTGTTTCTCCGGTAAATGGAACAGTAACTTTTAGAGTATATCCCTATGGTACTCAAAGAGCAGATTTAGGTGGTACAGCGGCTTCATCAGCAGGTACTTTTAGACTAGATGACGTAATTATATATGGTACAGCTGAATCAGCACCACCTACTGTGGCTACCACTTCACCTGCAACAGACATTACATCAGTTTCTGCTACTTTAGGAGGAAACGTTACCGATATAGGAGGTTCTGCCATCACCGGGAATGGTGCTGTTATAGCTTTGACAAGTGCTAATTCAAATCCATCTATAGGAGAAATCGGGGTGACTCAAGAGATCAATAATAGTTTTAGTACCGGTACTGGATTGTTTACAGTAGGTACTACTTCAACATTGTCCTCCAATAAACAATATTCTTTTAGAGCTTATGCTTCTAATATAAACGGTACTGTTTATGGTAATTCAGTAACTTTTTACACATTGGCCCAAACTCCAACAACAGCAATTACTGTGAGTAACCCGCAAGTTGATAGTTTGGATTTAGATTTATCCGGTGCTTCTACACCTAATACAGATACACAAATTGCGATTAGAGTTGTATCAGGTTCAAATACTTATTATGTTCAAGCAGATGGAACTTTAGGAGCTTCAGCAGTTTGGCAGTATGAAAATGGCTCTACACAGACGCCACAATGGACTTCAACATTAACAGTTAGTAATTTACTAAGCAATACATTATATACTTTTGATGTAAAAGCCAGAAATGGTGCTAATGTTGAAACAGGATTCGGACCGACATCGAACGGTACTACTTTGGAAAACTTATCAGCGTTTTTAACAGTAACTACACCGTTAGCTGATTTCGGAAATGTTTGTACTACAGGTTCTAATTCTTTTGGTACAGGAAGTTTTACTTTTGATGGAGCCAATTTAGACAGTAGTAATTTATCAGTTGGATCGTCGTCAACTGAATTGAGTTTCTCTTTGACACAAAATGGAACTTATTCGAATCCATTGACGGTTCCAAATTCTTCTACCTCTTTAACCGCACAACAAGTTTGGGTTAAGTTTGCTCCAACGGTAACGGGTGCTTTTAATGGAACAGTTAGTATCAACGGAGGAGGACTTTCCCCTGATTTTACGTTTGCTGCTTCCGGAACAGGAATTAACACTCCGGTTTCTGTGACAACAGGTTTAGCTTCAGCTATAACTTCAACAGGAGTTACTTTAGCAGGTTCTTACACAGAAGGTTGTTCAGGTGTTACAGCTTCAGGTATAGAGTATAGCATTAATAACGATTTATCAGGAAGTACAACTGTTGCTTTCAATGCTTCTATCACAGGTTTATCCGCTAATACCATTTATTATTACAGAGCGCTTGCTACCGATGCAACAGGAACTGTTTATGGTAGTACACTTAACTTTACTACTTCAAACTTATCCGCACCAACAGCTGATGATGCTTCTAATGTTGTGCACAATCAATTTACCGCTAATTGGCAGTCTGTTCCGGGAGCTACAAAATATTTCTTAGATGTCAGTACTTCTTCAATATTCGGAACCACTTCAAGTAACCCGAGTCAGAACGTGATTAATAATACCGGTACAATCGGGGCAAGTGGATGGTCAGAAACTGATATTACACAGCAAGGAGGAGGGTCTCCATACCTAGGATTTTTAAAAACCACTTCAGTATCAGTTTCTCCTGTTATGGATTTAACTAATTATTCTAATTTGGTATTGACTTTTAGAGCAAGAACTTTTGGAACGGTTACCGCTGCACAAGCCACAATTACAGTTTCTTTTTCAACAGATAATGGTGCCACTTGGACACCATTAGGAACTAGAACTCCTGCTAATAGTACTATGACAGCAATGAGCTCTTTTAATTTAAGTACCGCCCTTGCATCATTACCTTTATCACAAGTAAAAGTTCGTTTCCAAACATTGGCCGCTACAGGAACTGCTGGGGTTGGAATTGATGATATCGTTGTAAACGGTGACCAAACTATTTTTACTCCAAGCTTTGTTTCAGGTTACAGTAATTTGGATGTAGGTAATGTTACCAGTTATGTTGTTGACACTAACCTATCACCAATTACTACTTATTATTACAGAGTAAGAGCCAATAGTACCAATAGTACTTCAGCAAATTCGAATACAAAATCAGCTACTACAACTGCTGCACCGCCAACTTTTGGAGGTATTACACAAAGTAGTGCCGAAGAAGTTTGTGACGGTAATGAGGGAACATTTAATGTTACCGGCTTATTACCAAATAGTACTTCTACCATTACTTATAATATTAATGGTGGTGCCAATCA
>NZ_CAMLRU010000176.1 GCF_946482535.1 uncultured Flavobacterium sp. | reverse complement strand
TTACCTTATCATTAGTTTGGTTGATGAAATTCACCAATAAACTCTCGTCTTTTGGCCACGAACTTCCAATGACAATAGTTGTAGTGTTGTTTTTAAATTGATCGATAAAATCCAAAGTGTTGTCTCGGTACAAGATAGCCACCACACGGTCAAATCGCGTATCGCCCGAGATTTTTACGTTTTGGTAACCCAAAGATTGCAGCAATGTTTTAGAACTTTCATTTTGGACAAAAAAGTAGTCGAAAGTTTTCAGAGCGTTGCGATAAAATCCGCCATACCATTTGAAAAAAGCCTGTTTTTCCCTGAAAATCCCCGAAATCAAATAGGTTTTGACATTCGCTTTCTTCAATTCATTTAAGTAATTCGGCCAATATTCATATTTGATAAAGAACACCAGTTCGGGATGAACCAGTTTCAGAAATTCTTCCGCATTTGATTTGGTATCCAAAGGCAAGTAAACCGTCACATCGGTCACCGTATTGTTTTTGCGCACTTCATAACCCGAAGGCGAAAAGAATGTCAGGACTATTTTATGGTTCGGAAACTCTTGTTTAATTTTTTCCATAACCGGCAAGCCTTGTTCGTATTCGCCAAGCGATGCGGCATGGAACCAAATGGTTTGGTCTTTGGGCTTGATTTTAGTGGCTAAAGTTTCGAAAACATTTTTTCGGCCGTTGACAAACAGCTTGATTTTGGGACTGAAAAGTGCCAATACTTTCACAAGCTGTGAAGCCAAAACCGTTAAAATATTGTATAAAAAAAACATCCCGAAAATTTTGCTGCGCTAAAATACGTTTCTTTTGCCGAACATGGAATTCTACTTCAGAATTTCTTACTTTTGCTACTCATAATTTTTTAGAACATGAGAAAAATTCAGATGGTTGACTTAAAAAGTCAATACGAAAAAATAAAAGATACCGTTAACGCTACGATTCAAGAAGTTTTAGATACCACTACTTACATCAACGGACCGTTGGTTCACGAATTTCAAAAAGACCTTGAGGAATATCTTAACGTGAAACACGTGATTCCTTGTGCCAACGGAACAGATGCTTTACAAATAGCCATGATGGGCTTGGATTTAAAACCCGGCGATGAGGTCATTACCGCCGATTTTACTTTTGCTGCAACGGTTGAAGTGATTGCCTTGTTGCAATTAACGCCTGTTTTGGTGGATGTGGATATCGTAAATATGAATATTTCTATTGATGCCATCAAGAAAGCTATTACGCCAAAAACCAAAGCGATTGTGCCGGTTCATTTGTTCGGTCGTGCGGCGAATATGGAAGCCATTATGGCCATTGCCAAAGAGCACAATTTATACGTAATCGAAGACAATGCCCAAGCGATTGGCGCCAATTGTAAATTCTCTGACGGAACCAAAAAGAAAGCCGGAACCATTGGTCACGTAGCCTCAACTTCCTTTTTTCCGTCTAAAAACTTAGGTTGTTACGGCGACGGCGGTGCCATTTTTACCAACGACGATGCTTTGGCACACAAAATTCGCGGAATAGTAAACCACGGAATGTATGTGCGCTACCACCATGATGTGGTTGGTGTGAATTCGCGTTTAGACAGTATTCAAGCCGGTGTATTAAAAGCCAAATTACCTTTCTTAGATGCTTACGGAAAAGCCCGTCAAGATGCCGCTCGCAAATATTCAGCCGCTTTTGAAGGACATAAAAACATTATTGCACCGAGCATTTGTGATATTTGTGATTGCCACGTTTTCCACCAATATACGTTGAGAATTATCGATGCCGATAGAAACGGTTTGATGGAACATTTATTGGCCAAAGGCATTCCGTGCGCGATTTATTATCCGATTCCGTTGCACAGTCAAAAAGCTTACGCCGATTCACGCTATAAAGAAGAAGATTTCCCGGTAACCAATCAATTGGTGAAAGAAGTAATTTCATTGCCAATGCACACCGAATTAGATGACGAACAAATCAAATTCATCACCGACAGCGTTTTAGAGTTTTTAAAATAGTCGCATAAGGTTAGTTTAGGGTTTTTACCAAGAACTTATAATCTACAACGAACAATATTAATAAATGAAAGTAGCAGTAACAGGCGGTTTAGGATTTATAGGTTCACACACCGTGGTTGAATTGCAAAACCAAGGTTTTGAAGTGGTTGCCATTGATAATTTGTCGAATTCTTCGATTGCGGTTTTAGACGGAATTGCAAAAATCACCGGAAAAAAACCTCTTTTTGAAAACATCGATTTAAGAGAAAAATCCGCGGTTCAAAATTTCTTCCAAAAACACCGTGACTTGGTAGGCGTTATTCATTTTGCCGCATCAAAAGCGGTTGGAGAAAGCGTTGAAAATCCGTTGTTGTACTACGAAAACAATATTAATTCGTTAGTGTATGTTTTACAAGAGCTAACGCAATTGCCGCAGGCCAACTTTATTTTCAGTTCGTCTTGCACAGTTTACGGTCAAGCCGAAAAAATGCCGATTACCGAAGATGCTTCTGTGCAACCTGCTATGTCGCCTTATGGGAATACCAAACAAATCGGCGAAGAAATTATCAAAGATGCTGCTAAAGTGACCAATATCAACGCCGTTTTGTTGCGCTATTTCAATCCGATAGGCGCCCATCCGAGTGCTGAAATAGGAGAATTGCCTTTGGGCGTGCCGCAAAATTTAGTGCCGTTTATTACGCAAACCGCCATAGGATTGCGCAAAGAACTATCCGTTTTCGGGAACGATTATCCTACGGTTGACGGAACAGCCATTCGCGATTATATCCATGTGGTTGATTTGGCGAAAGCCCATGTCATCGCTTTGCAACGTTTGTTAAATAAACAAAATGCTGAAAAAGTTGAAACCTTCAATTTAGGCACCGGAAAAGGAAGCTCTGTTTTAGAAGTCATCCATGCTTTCGAAAAAGTATCCGGACAAAAATTACCCTATAAAATTGTGGCCCGAAGAGAAGGCGATATCACTTCCGCTTATGCCAATACCGATAAAGCTAGAGAAATACTGGGCTGGCAAACCGAATTGTCTCTGGAAGAAGCTTTGGCTTCCGCTTGGAAATGGGAACAAAAAATCAGAAGCTAAGACTTTAAAATCAGCAACCTTTAGGGTTGTAAATGTCTTTTACATGAATCAAAAAACCGATTTCAAATTACTTTTCTGCCTATTTATTGTAGCGGTAGTTTGGGGTACCACTTATTTAGGTATTCGGGTGGCCGTAGAAACTATGCAACCTTGGTATATCACTTCCACTCGTCAAGGATTGGCGGCTTTGATTGTTTTGGTCATGTTGCTTTACAAGAAACAATTGGCTTGGATTGGTTGGGAAAATTTTAAACTTCAATTCATACCGGCCATTTTGATGATTGTTTTGGCCAATGGTTTTACGACCATCGCAGAGCAAAGTGTGCCGAGTGGCCTGACTTCCATTTTGAGTGCACTATCTCCTTTAGTTGTTTTCTTGGGCGGGACGATGATAGGCCAACAAAAATTAACCCTCAAAGGATTTTTGGGTGTAATAGTAGGTTTTTTAGGCGTTGTTTTTATCTTCAGAGATGGTTTGGGCGACATTTTAGATCCCAATTACAAAACCGGAATCTTTTTCTTGAGTATCGCCATTTTATCTTGGTCGGTCGGAACGATTTATACCAAAATGCACACGCACAAGTCGAATAATATTGCCCTGAATTTGTTTTACCAATTTTCTATTGCGGCTATCATACAATTTGTCTTAGCCTTAATAATTAACCCTGATGTCGATTTTAATGCTTGGAGCACCAGAAGTATTTTAGCCACTTTATACCTTTCTGTTTTTGGCTCAGTCGTCGCTTTTTTTGCTTATCACTATGCTTTAAAAAGAGTGTCGGCAACTCAGATTACCGTTTTGAATTATATCAATACCATCATCGCCGTTTTCTTGGGTTGGTTGCTTTTAGATGAAAAAATCACCTTCGACTTTGTGATTGCCACAGCCTTAATTATTTTGGGTGTGTTCATTACCAATTATAAGAGAAAATAAAAAATCCCCACTTTTGATGAGGATTTAGTTTTTATTTAGCCGATTCTTTTAGTTTCTTAGCCGCTTCTTCCAGTTTAGTAGCGCTTTTTAGTTTGGCGCTGTCAATTTCGGCTTTGGTTTTTTCTTTTAAAGAATCTATTTTGCTTTCCGCTTTGACTTTGGCTGAATCGATGGTTTCTTTTACTTCTTCAGTCAATGCGTCTTGCGCCGCATCCAGTTTTTCTTTGGTTTCGTCTTTGCAAGAAGCCAATAAAGCTACTAGGGCAAATGATAAAATTAACTTCTTCATGATAATTATAATTTAATTTTTAATAACAAATTCGGATCAGGACAATTCTGCAAATAATAGGCCAAGGTTTTCGAACTGCAAACACCGGGATAATCACCGGTTTTATTTTCCATATCAATAACCAGCTGAAAATGCAAATGCGGCGCATAATCGCCATTAATCGGAGGCAAGCCCAAGACTGCAATTTGTTCGCCTTTCCCAACAAAGTCACCAACTTTTTTTCCGTCCAAACTCTCCAAACTCAAATGACCATATAAAGTGTGAAATGTAAAACCTTCGATTTGGTGTTCCAAAATAATCGTCGGTCCGTAATCGCCTAAAGCAGTATTGTTTTGAAAGCTGTGAATCGTTCCTTCTAAAGCCGCATAAATCGGAGCCGCTTCGTTTATCCACAAATCCAAACCAATATGAATGTTCCGTTCGTCTGTCTGGTCATTTTTGAAAACCGTACTTCGTTGGTACAAATTACGATGCTCGATGTAACCACCGAAAGCTATTTTGGCCTTATTCCGATTTAAATAATCCTGAATGTATTTCTCGTAATCTTTCGCTATGGCCAATTTTTGGGTAGCCAAATTGTCATTGGTAACCGACAAATCCAAAGCCACATAATCGGCATAATCAATGTCATTAGCAATGACTTTAGCTGATTCGGTTTGGCGCAAGATGTCGAGTAAGCTTTTCATTAAGCCGAAATAGTCTCTACTTCTCTATCGATTTTATTGACCAAACCAACCAATACTTTTCCTGGACCAACTTCCGTAAAACTGGTCGCACCGTCTTTGATCATTTGTTGTACCGATTGTGTCCATTTTACCGGCGCCGTCAATTGGATAATTAAGTTTTTCTTGATTTCGTCAGCATCAGATACTGCGCTGGCCGTTACGTTTTGGTACACCGGACAACTCGGCGTGTTAAAAGTAGTGGCTTCAATTGCAGCTGCCAATTCTTCGCGAGCCGGTTCCATCATAGGCGAGTGGAATGCACCGCCAACCGGTAAAATCAAA
>NZ_CAMLRU010000175.1 GCF_946482535.1 uncultured Flavobacterium sp. | reverse complement strand
TCACCTTAGACAAACGTTTTAAAGGTGTGGCACACAAATACCAAGACTTTAAAGATGATGGTGTTTTTATTACTGAAGATAAGGCCGTTTTTTTCTTGTATGAAATTCAAACTAAAAGCCGGTCTTTCACCGGAATAGTTGCCGGCACTTCTATTGATGATTACAAGAACAATGTCATCAAAAAACACGAAGACACTTTGCAATATCGTGTTGAATATTTTAAGGATTATTTACACCAAACGGGTTTCAATACCGAACCGGTTTTAATTACTTATCCTGATAACGAAGCTTTAAATAATTGGATAGCCGAAAAGAAAAAAAGCACACCGATTTATAATTATTCCACCACCAATAAAGAGCAACACCAACTCTGGAAAATTGAGTCAGAAACCGAAATCAATTGGCTAACCCAACAATTTGAAAATATTCCCGAGTTGTATATCGCCGATGGACATCACCGCTCGGCTTCGGCAGAATTGCTGTATGATGAAGACCAACATTTGGGCAATCAAAACCTAAACTATTTTATGAGTTTTCTCATCGCCGAAAGCAATATCAAAATCTACGAGTACAATAGAATCATTCGCGATTTAAACGGATTTCAAAAAGAGGATTTTCTGGAAAAATTAGCGGAACATTTCATCATTAAAGACAAAGAACAAGAATTGTGGAAACCACAGAGTAAGTTTGAATTCGGGATGTATCTCGACGGACATTTTTATGCTTTGTTTTACAAGCAAGGAAGCAATGCCCATGACAATAGCAATGACAAAAATTCAATTTTAAATAATTTAGATGCGCAGATTTTATACGACAAAGTTTTGCAACCGCTTTTAGGTATTGAAGATTTGAGAAATGACGAACGCATCGAATACATACCCGGAAAACAATCGGTAGCAACGATAAAGGAATTGGTGGATGAAGGGGAATTTGAAGTCGGCTTCATGCTCTACCCTTCCGATATTTCCGAAATCAAAGCCTTGGCCGATAACAATTTAATCATGCCTCCAAAAAGTACGTATATTGAGCCAAAGTTCAGAAGTGGATTAATGGTTTACGAATTATAATTAGAAAACAAATGTCAATTAAAGACAATCTACTCAATATAAAATCCTCACTACCTGAAAATGTCACTTTGGTAGCGGTTTCTAAAACCAAACCCGTTAGTGATTTGATGGAAGCGTATGAAGCTGGCCAACGCATTTTCGGGGAAAATAAAATCCAAGAAATGACCGAGAAATGGCAGCAAATGCCTAAGGACATCGAATGGCATATGATTGGGCACGTACAATCCAACAAGGTGAAATACATGGTGCCTTATGTGAAGTTGATACACGGAGTAGACAGTTTAAAGCTACTCAAAGAAATCAATCGTCAAGCGGTGCGTTGGAGAAAAAACATTAATTGTTTACTCCAAATTCACATCGCCGAGGAAGAAACCAAATTCGGTTTAAACAAAGAAGAACTCAACGCCCTACTGAATTCCGAGGAGCTAAAAGAAATGCAAAACATCAAAATCGTCGGTTTAATGGGCATGGCTACTTTCACCGACAATCAAGAACAAATCAAACGTGAATTCGAACATCTGAAAGCTATTTTCGATAAATACAAACCACTCCAAACTCCAAACTTACAACTCCAAACTCTGTCCATGGGCATGAGCGGCGACTACCAATTAGCCATCGATTGCGGCAGCAACATGGTTCGGATTGGAAGTAGTATCTTCGGAAATCGATAAAAACTAATTACTATTCACTAATTACTAATCACTGACTTGTACGCCATACTCGACATAGAAACCACCGGAGGCCAATTTAACGAAGAAGGCATTACCGAAATCGCCATCTACAAATTTGACGGTCATGAAATTGTGGATCAATTTATCAGTTTGGTCAATCCCGAAAAGCCGATTCAACCTTTTGTGGTGAAATTGACCGGGATTAACAATGCTATGTTGCGTTCAGCGCCTAAGTTTTATGAAGTAGCCAAACGCATTATTGAAATTACCGAGAACTGTATCGTGGTGGCTCACAATGCTTCTTTTGACTACCGAATCTTGCGCACCGAATTCAGTCGGTTAGGCTATGATTATATCAAACCAACCCTTTGCACCGTAGAATTAGCCCAGAAACTCATTCCCGGACAAGCTTCTTACAGCTTAGGCAAATTGGTTCGTTCTTTGGGAATTCCGGTAACCGACAGACATCGCGCCAGCGGAGATGCTTTGGCAACCGTGAAATTGTTCAAAATGATTTTGGATAAAGATGTCGAAAAAGAAATCCTAATCAGCCTAATCAAAGCCGAAATTAAAAAAGGACTATCGCCAAAACTATTGGATATCGTTGAAAGCCTGCCAACAAGAACCGGCATTTATTATATTCATAACGAAAAAGGCGATTTGATTTATATCGGCAAAAGCAAAAATATCAAGAAACGCATCAACCAACATTTCACCGGAACTTCGGGCAAAAGCAAAAAAATTCAGCGTGAAGTCTTTGCGGTAACCTATGAAGAAACCGGCAGCGAACTGATTGCGTTACTCAAAGAAAGCGAAGAAATTAAAATCAACAAACCCATCTACAATCGCTCACAGCGCAAAACTATTTTTCAATATGCCTTGTATGCCGAAAAAGATGCAAACGGTTATTTGGCCTTAAAAGTCCAGAAAGCCGATGGTCGCAAAAAAGAAATTACTTCGTTTACTTCGATTCAGGAAGGTAAAAATATGTTGCATAAAATTACCGCCGAACACCAATTGTGTCAAAAAATCAACGGTCTGTACGAAACCAAAAACGGTTGTTTTCAACTCAAAATCAAAGAGTGCAAAGGCGCTTGTTTGAACCAAGAACCGGAAGAAGACTACAACGAACGCGTGGAAGAATTTATCCGAGAAATGAAGTTCGAGAACAACAATATGGTCATCATCGACCGCGGTCGAAACATCAACGAGCGCAGTGCGGTGTTAATTGAAAACGGGATTTACAAAGGCTATTGCTTTTTCGATTTGAATTACCAAGTCAACAACATCGAAATCTTGAAAAACCTAATCATCCCGATGCAAAACAACCGTGACACCCGAACCATTATACAAGGTTATTTGCGCCGCCATAAAGTAATCCGAATTGTGAAATTTTAATTGATTAGGAGCTATTTCCCGCTATCCGTTGCAATCTCTTCGAGGATTTCCACTGCTATCGGGGCTAAAAAAAACAAGTGCATTGAACTACTTAATCACCATCATCGGACCAACAGCCATCGGAAAAACTTCCCTTAGCATTGCTTTGGCCCAACATTTTGGTTGCGATATTCTTTCGTGTGACAGCCGACAGTTTTTTAAAGAAATGAAAATCGGAACTGCCGTACCAACCTTAGAAGAGCTTAATGCAGCACCGCATCATTTCATCCAAAACAAATCGATTTTTGAATCGTATTCTGTGGGCGATTTTGAACAAGAAGCGATTGCTAAATTGGAGGAATTATTCCAAAAGAATAATGTCCAAATCATGGTTGGCGGTTCGGGTTTGTATGTTGATGCGGTCTTGAAAGGCTTTGATGATTTTCCCGATATTGACGAAGCTGTTCGAACTCAAATTAACGCTGATTTTGAAAAACTTGGAATTGATTACCTGCAGCAAAAGTTACAAGAATCAGATCCTGATTATTTCCGTAAACTAACCACTGAAAACCCGCAAACGCTCCAAAATCCGCAACGTATGAAACGCTTTGTGGAAGTTTGTTTAGGCACCGGAAAACCATATTCGAGTTTTATTGGGCAGAAGAAAAACACAAGACACTTCACTCCTATTGTCATTGGTTTAGAAGCCGATCGTGACATCATGTACAACCGAATCAACCAACGGGTTGATTTGATGATGGTTGAAGGTTTATTAGAAGAAGCCAAAGCCTTATATCCAAACAAACAGCTGAATGCCCTGCAAACCGTTGGCTACCGAGAATTGTTTGATTATTTTGATGGTACAACCAATCTTGAATTTGCCATAGAAGAAATCAAAAAAAACACCCGACGATTCGCCAAACGTCAAATCACTTGGTTCAAACGAACCGAAAACACAAAGTGGTTTGATTACCAAACCGACAGAACAGCTATTATTGAGCACATAGAGAATCAATTCATAATTCATAATTCATAATTCATAATTCATAATTCATAATTCATAATTATAAAAATGCCCATTTCACCAAATTTCAATTCAAAACTAACCAAAGATTGGGAAATCAATTTTCTGCAATGTTATCCAAACGGGTATTTGAAATACACCGATTTGTGTAACATTTTGCAGTTGACGGCCGGTTTACATGCCGAATTGGGCGGCATTAGTTTTAGCGATATGCAAGTCCATCACCAGGCTTGGGTTTTGAGCAGAATGCGGGTTGAAATTAATCGGTTACCCAAATGGCGTGACGTGGTTACGGTGAAAACTTGGATTAACTCGCTTGAAAATTCCCGTTCGATTCGTTGTTTGGAACTGTATGTTGGTGATGAAAAGATTGTAGGCTGTGAAACCTTTTGGGCGGTTTTTAACACCCAAACCCGTCGGCCGGAAAATTTGGCTTTGCCACACGAGCATTTTGAAAAATATACAGAAAGAGCAACTCACCAAACTTTTGGCAAAATTGATTTTCAACACGAAATGCAAACCGTTGGAACGCATACCGTGAAGCTTTCAGATTTGGATATTGTGAATCATGCCAATAGTGTGAAATACTTAGAATGGTGTTTGGATAGTGTGGATTTGGCTATCATTCAAAACCAAGCTATAGACAGTTTTGAAATGAACTACTTAAAAGAAGTTTCACTTAACGACACCATTGAAATCAAACAGAAAGTTTCGGACGATGCGATTACTTTTGCTATTTCTCGTGAGGACAAAACTTGTTTTGCTTTGCAATTGCATTGTCGTTAGCGCTTTGCCCTAGCCCGGATTGCAGAGGAAATCCTTTTTAAGTTGCCTGGGCAATTTAAAAAGATTGGAACGGAAAGCCGGAAACAGCTCCTAAAAAAAATCCCTGCCAAATGACAGGGAAATTATTTATTTTTTTACGACCAATCGGAATCCTTCGCCGTGGATGTTGAGGATTTCAACGTTTGGATCTTCTTTTAGATACTTACGCAATTTGGCGATGTAAACATCCATACTTCTTGAGGTGAAGTAGTTGTCTTCTCTCCAGATTTTGGTTAGCGCCAATTCTCTCGGCATCAAATCGTTTTCATAGATAGCCATCATTTTTAGCAAATCAGACTCTTTCGGAGACAATTTGATTGGTTCATCGTTACCGAATTTTAAG
>NZ_CAMLRU010000174.1 GCF_946482535.1 uncultured Flavobacterium sp. | reverse complement strand
CGCGTATTTGTTTTTGAATTTATCAATACGTCCTGCTGTATCGATAAGTTTAGATTTACCTGTGTAGAAAGGGTGAGAAGTTCTTGAGATCTCCATTTTGTACACCGGGTATTCAACACCTTCGTGAGTGATAGTTTCTTTTGTTTCTACGGTAGATTTAGTGATAAATACATCGTCATTTGACATGTCTTTGAAAGCAACTAATCTGTAATTTTCCGGGTGAATTCCTTTTTTCATGATAAATCTTTTTATGGTTTTGAAGTAGTTTCGTTTTGAAGCTTTCCTGTCGAAAGGTGTAAACTGGCTACAACGTTTAAAATTTCTTTTTTAAATTGAGTGTGCAAAAATACAACTTTTTTACAAAAATCAAAGCCAACTGTAACTTTTTTTAATTGTTTTAAACTTACTGCTAAGTAATCGCGGAATTACTATATTTGTTAATTAATTTAAACCTAAATTTATGAAAGAAGTAAACTCTCCTTCAAAGACGGCTATTCAATATGGTGTGATTTTCGGTGTGATTATGATTATTGAGCTTGTCGTGTCTTTTTCATTCAATATCCAACCTTCCAATCAGGCTTACGGTATAACTATTAATGTATTGAATTATTTCATCCTTCCAATTACCCTTATAACCATGGGGTGCAACAATTATAAGAACAATTTCAATTCAGGCTTTATTTCGTTGGGAGAATCTTTAAAAGTAGGAGTAACAATTTGTATAATCGCAGCCTTAATTTACACTGTTTTTTATATTGTTTTTAATATGATTTTCCCTGAATTTTCAGAAGAAATCTTAAATAAGGTAAAAGAAGAAATCATTAAGCAAAGTGAAGGCCAACCAAAAGAGCAAACTGAAATGGCTTTATCAATGACAGAAACCATGATGAAACCTTACATCGTTTTACCTTTTACCATAGTAATGTATGCTTTTATTGGACTTATCTATTCATTGATTATAGGCGCTATAGTTAAAAAAGACAGACATAACAGTTATTAATTAAATGAATCTATCCATAATAATTCCGCTTTTAAACGAGCAGGAATCTTTACCCGAATTACACCAATGGATTGTCAAAGTCATGACATCCCACAATTATTCCTATGAAGTTATTTTCATTGATGATGGAAGTACCGATAATTCTTGGGCATTAATTGAAAGTTTATCCAAAGAAAATCCTAATGTAAAGGGCATTCGTTTCCTGAGAAACTTCGGGAAATCGCAAGCCTTACATGCCGGTTTTGCGAAAGCGCAAGGCGATGTCGTAATTACTATGGATGCCGATTTACAAGACAGTCCGGATGAAATTCCGGATTTGTACAATATGGTCATGAACCAAAATTTCGACTTGGTTTCGGGCTGGAAAAAGAAGCGTTACGACAATGCCGTAACCAAAAACCTACCTTCCAAATTATTCAATTGGGCGGCACGAAAAACCTCGGGCGTTTATTTGAACGACTTTAATTGCGGATTGAAAGCTTACAAAAGTGTGGTCATCAAAAACATCGAAGTTTCGGGAGAAATGCACCGTTATATTCCGGTTTTGGCTAAAAATGCCGGTTTCTCCAACATAGGCGAAAAAGTAGTTATCCATCAAGCCCGAAAATACGGAGAATCCAAATTTGGCATGAGCCGATTTATCAATGGTTTTCTTGATTTGATTACCATTTGGTTCTTATCCAAATACGGTAAACGCCCAATGCACTTGTTTGGCGCACTCGGTGTAGTCATGTTTATCATTGGATTTATTTCGACTTTTTTAATCATAGGAATCAAACTAATGAAACTGTTTGTATTCCATGAGCCTACCATTTTGGTAGCTCAAAATCCCCTTTTCTATATTGCTTTAACTTCTATGATTATTGGTTCCCAATTGTTCCTAGCCGGATTTTTGGGAGAAATTATCCTTCGAACCAAAAACAATGAAGAGCGTTATAAAATTTCTGCAGTGACTTAGTAACGAAGTAACGAGGTGAAATAGTAACGAGGTGAAAAAGTTTTGAAGATTGAAATATTTTAGTAATGAAAAGCCATAAAGACCTGACTGTTTATCAAGAAGCACTAAATTATGTAGAATTAATATATAAGTTAACTGCTGATTTCCCTGAAAATGAAAAATTTGGTTTAGTCAGTCAGTTAAGAAGAGCATCTGTTTCGGTAGTTTCAAACATAGCTGAAGGGGCCGCAAGACAAAGTCAAAAAGAATTTGTTCAGTTTTTATATATTGCATTAGGTTCGTTATCAGAAATAGAAGCACAAACAGAGATTAGCGAAAGATTAGGATTTTTAAAAGACACAACATTACTATCAGATAAAAATATTTATATAAGAAGAATGTTATTGAAATTGATTGATTCAATAAAAAACAAATAATGTATTTGTATAGAAAACTTGTCACTATGTTACTCTGTTACAAGGTCACAAAAAATTAAAAACATGCATATCGAAAAACATATTTTAGACAAAGTAAACGAATGGTTGACCCCAACTTTCGACGCTGATACCCAGAACCAAATCAAGGAAATGATGACAACTTCTCCCAAAAATTTGGAAGAGAGTTTCTATAAAAACTTAGAATTCGGAACCGGCGGTATGCGCGGCATCATGGGCGTTGGCACCAATCGCATCAACAAATACACTTTAGGCAAAAACACCCAAGGCATTTCAGATTATCTGAAAAAATCATTTCCCGGTGAAGCATTGAAAGTCGTAATTGCCTACGATTGTCGTCACAACAGCGATACTTTAGGAAAAGTCGTAGCCGATGTTTTCTCGGCTAACGGGATTAAAGTGTATTTGTTTTCGGAAATGAGACCAACACCTGAATTGTCTTTTGCCTTAAAATATTTAAACTGTCATGCCGGAATTGTTCTAACCGCCTCTCACAATCCGCCGGAATACAACGGCTACAAAGTGTACTGGCAAGATGGTGGGCAATTGGTTCCGCCACAAGATGAAGAAATTATTCAGGTCATTGAAAACTTAAAATACAGCGAAATCAAATTCGAAGCCAACAATAGTTTAATTGAATACATTGATACAGAAGTAGATGAAGCTTTCGTAAATTCTACGGTGGCCAATGCTAGTTTTAACACTTCAGCTTCGGCTAAACAAAATTTAAAAATTGTTTATACTTCGTTGCATGGAACTTCCATAAAATCGGTACCAAATGTCTTGGCCAAAGCCGGTTATACCGATGTGAACATCGTTCCGGAACAAGCCGAACCTAATGGTGATTTTCCAACCGTAGTGTCTCCGAATCCCGAAGAACCCGAAGCATTGACGATGGCTTTGGCTTTAGCAGACAAACTAAATGCCGACATCGTTTTTGGCACCGATCCCGACAGCGACCGTTTAGGCGTTGCCGTTAGAGACAACAGTAACAAAATGATACTCCTTAACGGTAATCAAACCATGGTAGTGATGACCGCTTATTTATTGGAACAATGGAAAAAAGCCGGTAAACTTGATGGTAAACAATTCATAGGTTCAACAATAGTGTCAACACCAATGATGCTCGAATTGGCTTCGGCATATGGTGTGGAATGTAAGGTGGGCTTAACCGGTTTCAAATGGATTGCCAAATTCATCAAAGATTTTCCGGAGCTTAAATTCATAGGTGGCGGCGAGGAAAGTTTTGGTTTTATGGTGGGCGATGCCGTTCGCGATAAAGATGCCGTTGGTGCCATTTTATTAATGTGTGAAATTGCCGCACAGGCCAAAGAAAATAACAGTTCGGTTTACCAATATTTGCAACAATTGTATGTGGATTTTGGTTTCTTCAAAGAACACTTAATCTCCCTAACCAAAAAAGGCATCGAAGGCGCCAATGAAATCAAACAAATGATGATTGATTTACGCGACAAACCGGTAGCTGAAATCAATGGCCAAAGGGTAATTATGGTGGAAGATTATCAAAATTCAACCGCTAAAAATTTATTGACCGGCGAAACGGAAAGTTTATCTATTCCTAAATCGGATGTGTTGATTTATTATTTAGAAGACGGTTCGAAAATTTGTGCCCGTCCGAGCGGAACAGAACCGAAAATCAAATTCTATTTCAGTGTGAATACCGCTATCGAAAATGTAGAAGAAATTCCGGCTGCTGAAGCATATCTGAACCAAAAAATCACCACTATCATTTCTGAAATGCAGTTGAACTAATGGATGTAAATTTAAAAAAGTTAATTCCTTTTGCTTTTAAATATAAGAAGCACATTTATTTTAATGTTTTCTTCAATGTTTTTTATGCTTTATTTTCAACCTTGTTGATGGTGTCAATGATTCCAACATTGAATGTTCTTTTCGGACTCAATAAAAAAGTCTACACCGAACCCACATACCAAGGAATTGGGAATATTAAGAGCTATGCCGAAGAATTTTTAAATTACAAAATAACTGTGCTCACTGAAGCCAATGGTTTCAAAGTAGCCCTATTGTTTGTTATTTCTATCATTATAACAACCGCATTTCTCAAAAATATCAGCAATTATTTTGCCTCGTATCACGTTACCCGATTGCGAACTGGTGTATTGAGAGATATTCGGGAAAAGTTATACCTCAAGATTATTAATCTTCCGGTTTCCTATTATTCCGAAAGAAGAAAAGGCGATGTCATGGCACGTATGTTGGGTGATATCAACGAAGTACAAAACTCGTTTTTCCAGATTTTAGAATTGGTAGTCAGAGAACCTTTGACGATTTTATTTTCTATCGGAACAATGTTTATCATCAGTCCGAAACTAACCCTTTTTGTTTTTGCGTTTATTCCGATTTCGGGAATTATCATCTCGCGTGTGGGTAAGAACCTCAAAGCCAAATCGGTTAGAGCCCAGCAAGAAAACGGAATTTTTATCTCCATTTTAGACGAAACACTTGGCGGTCTTAAAGTCGTTAAAGGCTACAATGCAGAAAACGCTTTTATCACCAAATTCAACGATTCTATCAATCGCTTATTGCGTTTGTCAAATAGCATCGGCAACAAAAATAATTTGGCTTCTCCGTTGAGTGAGTTTTTGGGCATTATAACCATTGCTACCTTACTTTGGTTTGGCGCCCAATTGGTTGTTGAAGAAAAGTCTTTATCCTCTGCCACTTTTATCGCGTATATTGCTCTGGCTTACACCATTTTAACGCCTGCCAAAGCCATTTCCAAAGCTTCATATCAAGTTAAAACCGGATTGGCAGCTGCCGACAGGGTTTTCACTTTAATGGAACAAGAAAATGTCATAACTGATAGTCCGAATGCTTTGACCAAAACAACTTTTGAAGATAAAATCGTTCTGAAAAATAATGCGACTGCCGCCGTGCTTTAAATCATGAATG
>NZ_CAMLRU010000173.1 GCF_946482535.1 uncultured Flavobacterium sp. | reverse complement strand
ATTGTAATTAGTGACTAGTAATTAGTGATTAGTAATTAATTACCAATTACTTTTTTTTAAAAATAGAATAAATCGTAATGCCAAAACCAATCAAAACTACCGTTGGTGCCAAACGAATTCTCTGAAAATTAAAAACGGCGTCGTTCCATACTTTCGGGTCATTACTTCCGCCGCCACTCATCAGTATAAAGCCAAGAGCAATCACGGCAATACCGATAAGTAATATTTTGTAGTTGGCCTTTTCAAAAAGAAAATCCGGTTTTTGCTCGTTGTTTTTCATTTTATGCTGAATATTTTTAATTATTTTTTACTGAATACTGACCACTGCCAACTGACCACTAATACAAGTCGTCAGTTCTCAAATTCAAAAAGCGTTGCGTCGCAAAGAAAGTACTGATCCAAGTAATCACGATACCCATCACTAAAACGCCCAATAATACAACGCTAATCGCCAATTGGTCTTCCATGATCCCCAAATTCGGATAAGTCGTTTGAATGTAAATCAATAGCCCAATCAAAGCCAAAATCGCCAGTACAGCGCCAATAAATCCTAAGATTACATTGGTTTTAATAAAAGGTTTTCTAATGAAAGATT
The DNA here is from genome assembly GCF_946482535.1 of uncultured Flavobacterium sp. The sequence continues at coordinate 4,739 of NZ_CAMLRU010000173.1, read as the reverse complement.
TGGTCGCGCCCACCATTTGCATCGTTTTAATGATAAAGCGATTGGCATAAATCGAAAGGCGCAGCGAACTGTTAATCAGCAACACTGAAACAATTGCAAAAATACTGGTGATAATCAAAATCCACATACTGATATTCTTCACATTGTCGTTCACCAAAGTAACTAATTGTTTGTCATAAACGATATCCGCCACCATCTCATTTTTGCGCAAACGGCTTTCTATTTTGGCAATTTCAGGATTGGTCACGAAGTCGGCTTTTAAATGAATGTCAAACGAATTCTGCAACGGATTCACGCCTAAGAACTGCATAAAATCCTCGCCAATCACTTCCTTGTGTTGCGCCGCCGCTTGCTCTTTGGATACATATTCAAAAGATTTAGCAAATTTGGCCGTTTTCATCTCTTCGGTAAAAGCTTTCATCACCGAGTCGTTGGCTTCGTTTTTAAAGAAAACCGTCATCGCAATTTCTTCCTTGAAATTGTCGGATAAACGTTTGGAGTTGATGACAAAAAGTCCCAAAGTTCCCAATAAAAACAACACCAAAAAGATACTCAACACTACCGAAAAATAGGAAGTTATCACTCTGCGTTTCTGAAACTTTTCAAAAGATGATGACATAGGCTGTATTTTATGGGGTAAAAATAATAAAGAAAATTGTTTTTCTCCTTTATAACGTACAAACTTTTAACTTTATTATATTAAATGTAAATTTGCCGCCAATTTGGTTGTTGGTTGTTGGTTGTCGGTTGTTGGCAACCTACCGGAGTCAGATTGTTTTTTAATATAATACAACGTATTAACGATATGAAATACCATCACGAAAAAGTTGAAGCTAAATGGCAAAAATACTGGGCTGAAAATCAAACTTTCAAAGCCCAACAACCAACAACTGACAACCAACAACCAAAGTATTACGTACTCGACATGTTTCCTTATCCATCCGGAGCCGGTTTACATGTTGGGCATCCGCTGGGTTACATCGCTTCCGATATCGTGGCGCGTTTCAAACGCCATAAAGGTTTTAATGTATTGCACCCGCAAGGTTACGATTCTTTCGGTTTACCGGCAGAACAATACGCTATCCAAACCGGACAACATCCCGAAAAAACCACCCGTGAAAATATTGCCCGTTACCGCGAGCAATTAGATAAAATTGGGTTTTCCTTCGATTGGAGCAGAGAAGTACGCACTTCCAATCCCGATTATTACAAACACACGCAATGGATTTTCATCCAACTATTCAATTCGTGGTACAACAACGATAGCAACAAAGCCGAAGACATTTCGACTTTAGTTTCAATATTTTCAAAAGAAGGAAACGCCACCGTAAACGCAGTTTGCGATGACAACATCACACCGTTCACCGCAGCAGAATGGAACGCTTTCTCTTCCGAAGAACAACAAAAAATATTACTTCAATACAGACTAACTTACTTAGCCGAAACCGAAGTCAATTGGTGTCCGGCACTCGGAACCGTGTTGGCCAACGACGAAATCGTAAACGGGGTTTCCGAACGCGGCGGTCATCCGGTCATCCGCAAAAAAATGACCCAATGGTCGATGCGCATTTCCGCTTATGCCGAAAGATTATTACAAGGCTTAGAAACCATCGATTGGAGCGAATCCATTAAAGAAAGTCAACGAAACTGGATTGGTAAATCAGTAGGCGCTTCGGTGTCATTCAAACTTTTACCAACAACCAACAACCAACAACCAACAACCATCGATGTATTCACGACAAGACCTGATACGATTTTTGGAGTGACGTTTATGACTTTGGCTCCCGAACACGAATTGGTTTCCCAAATCACTACTCCGGAACAAAAAGCTGCAGTCGAAGCTTATGTCGAAGCTACCGCCAAACGTTCCGAAAGAGAAAGAATGGCCGATGTTAAAACCATCTCAGGGGTTTTCACGGGTGCTTATGCCGAACATCCATTCACCAAAGAACCAATACCGGTTTGGATAGGCGATTATGTGTTGGCAGGTTACGGAACCGGAGCCGTAATGGCCGTGCCTTGTGGCGATGAAAGAGATTACGCGTTTGCCAATTTCTTCAAAGGCCAAAAAGGCATGCCCGAAATCAAAAATATTTTCAACCAAGATATTTCCGAAGCCGCTTATGGCGAAAAATCAGGTTTTGAATTGGTCAACTCCGATTTCCTAAACGGCTTAGGCTACAAAGATGGCACCAAAAAAATCATCGAGGAATTAGAACGAATCGGACAAGGCAAAGGCAAAACCAATTACCGTTTGCGCGACGCCGTGTTCTCCCGCCAAAGATATTGGGGCGAGCCATTTCCGGTGTGTTACGTAAACGGCTTACCGCAAATGATTGACCCAAAACACTTGCCAATCGTTTTACCAGAAGTAGAAAAATATTTACCGACTGAAGACGGCCAACCGCCATTAGGCAATGCCACGCATTGGGCTTGGGATAGCGTACAGTGTGCTGTAGTCAGCAATCAGTTGATTGACAACAAGACGATTTTTCCTTTAGAGTTAAACACCATGCCGGGTTGGGCAGGCAGTTCGTGGTATTGGATGCGTTATATGGACGCGCACAACGACGCCGAGTTTGCCTCAGCCGATGCCTTGAAATACTGGGAAAATGTAGATTTATACATAGGCGGAAGCGAGCACGCTACAGGTCATTTGTTGTATTCTCGTTTTTGGAATAAATTCCTAAAAGACAAAGGTTTCGCCCCAACCGAAGAACCATTCAAGAAGTTGATTAACCAAGGAATGATTTTGGGGATGAGTGCGTTTGTGTATCGCTCAGAAGATTCTAAAAAGTTGTTTTCAAAAGGTTTAATCGCCGGTGAAAAAGTACATCCGATTCACGTTGACCTTTCTGTCATCAACGACATTACTAATGAATTAGACATCGAAGCCTTCAGAAATCATCCATTATATACTGATTACAAAGACGCCGAATTCTTACTCGAAAACGGAAAATACATCGTTGGTCGTGAAGTCGAAAAAATGTCGAAATCCAAATACAACGTCGTAAACCCGGATGACATTTGTAACGATTACGGCGCCGATACTTTGCGTTTATACGAAATGTTCTTAGGTCCGCTTGAACAAGCCAAACCATGGAATACTGCCGGAATCACCGGTGTGTCAGGTTTCTTGAAAAAACTGTGGCGTTTGTATTTTGATGACAACGGTTTAGTGGTAACCAATGAGGAACCCACAGCCGACATGTACAAATCACTCCACAAAACCATCAAAAAAGTAACCGAAGATATCGAGAATTTCTCGTTCAATACATCGGTGTCGCAGTTTATGATTTGTGTGAATGAATTGGCGCAAATGAAATGTAATCACAGAGCGATTTTAGAACCATTGGCCGTTGTAATTTCGCCTTATGCACCGCATATTGCCGAGGAATTGTGGAGTCAATTAGGACACCAAGGTTCCATTTCAACCGTTCCTTTTCCAATCTGTGAAGAGAAATACTTGGTTGAATCCGAAAAAGAATACCCGGTTTCCTTCAACGGTAAAATGCGTTTCACCATCAAATTACCTTTAGATTTAACCGTTGCCCAAATACAAGAAATCGTAATGGCCGACGAAAGAACTATCAAACAATTAGACGGCAGAACGCCGAATAAAGTCATTATCGTTCCGGGGAAAGTAATCAACTTGGTAGGATAACGCCACGTCAGTTCGAGCGTCCCGATTTTCAATCAGAACACTCCAATGAAGTATAAAGTAATAACCCAAACTCAACTCGAGTTTGGGTTATTTTTTCGTCATACTAAAGTGTGCTTTAATTCATATTTATAGCGTATTTATAGCGTGTATATAGCGTATAATATTGCTGTTTGACTTTACTATTATCCTTTGTTGAGTCAATCAAATACCATGTACAACTGTAACCTTTTTCTTTTTTCCCGTATAAGTACCAAAAACCAAACACCATGAAGAGACACGAAATCCACACCATTGTAGAAAAAGCAGGCTTTAGCAGCATGAAAGAAAAACTAACCGAGAAAGTAGAACGCTTCCTCAACGAGAAAGCCAATGCCGGTTATGAAATTGTCAGCGTCTCGTTTACGTATTACGAAGGCGCCGAATTGATTGCTTTTATAACCATTTGCAAATAAAAAGTTAAACCGTTATTAACAGCCATTTTCTCTGTTTATTTTTGATTCAAACATTAAATCAATCATCATGAAAAACAAAATCCTCTACTTATTATTACTTACGGCTTTTATCGGCTATAGCCAAGAAAAAGCAACCGATTCAACCACTACCAAAAAGGTCAAAGTCGAGGGCTATTTCGGATTCAACGGTAACATCAACGACAACATGAATCTCAACAAAAAGCTCCGCAATGCCAATTTACCCGAGCTTGACAGTTTTGTGCCTGAGTTGACTTTCGGGTTGAATTTTTTGGGCCAAAAATACTCAGGTGATATCGAGTTTGGGATTTTGTTTGCCAAACTCGAAGAAGGCAACAACGAAATGAAATACCAAGGATTCAACACCAGAATGCGTGTGCATTACAACATAGTAAACCGTGAAAATTTCGCCTTCACTACCGGACTTTCACTAGCTTACATGGGCAGTCAATACGATATTTATTCCAAAAACAACACCATCGATTTAAACGATTTAGAGCCTAACAACAACAGCGGTCACGTGAGTTTTACTAACCAAATGTTGTATTTCGGACCATCGGCTTCAATGTATTTGTTTAAAAAATCGAGCTTCCAAGTGAAAGTCA
>NZ_CAMLRU010000172.1 GCF_946482535.1 uncultured Flavobacterium sp. | reverse complement strand
GGTTTTTTCTTTTTATTCCAAGCGATATTCAATTTGGGCTGTGGTTCCCATGGTTGTCAAGTAAATTATAAAAATCAAAAAGATGAATAGCAGTTTTGACCAAATAATCAATTCGGAAAAACCGGTGTTGATTGACTTTTTTGCCACATGGTGCGGTCCTTGTCAAATGCTTGGTCCAATATTGAAAGAAGTAAAAGACAATCTCGGCGACAGGGTTTCCATCATCAAAGTAGATGTAGACAAAAACCAAGAGTTAGCCGCTATGCAACAAGTTCGCGGTGTGCCGACTATGATTTTATTTCAAAATGGGAAACAACTTTGGCGACAATCCGGAGTGTTATCCAAAGAAGAAATTATCAAAAACATACTCGATAAATCCAATAATTAATCCATCATGGAACAACAATTTGAATTAGAAAATATCAAGTGCGGCGGTTGTATGAACAGCATCAAAACCGCCTTGCTTAAAATAGGAGGTGTTACCGGTGTCGAAATCAATAAAGAAATCGATACCGTTTCGGTAACCGGTGAAGTAAAGCGAGAAGCAATCGTAGACAAACTCAATGATTTAGGCTATCCCGAAAAAGGCAACAATACCTTGATTCGAAAAGCAAAATCTTACGTAAACTGCGCCATTGGCCGAATGACTGAAACCACTAATGAATAAGAAAACAGTTGTCATTACTGCAATAGGAGTAATCGTTGGCGCTATTGGCGGTTATGCTTATTATCATTTTGTAGGTTGTGCCAATGGTACTTGTGCCATAACTTCCAAGCCATTGAATTCAACATTATACGGAAGTTTGATGGGTGGATTATTGTTTAATATTTTTGTGCCAAAGCCAAAGCAAGAAAAATAGCTATTGTTCTCGGACTTTGATTCTTAAGTTAGTTTTAAGTTAAATTTTTGTCTGTCAATGTTTTTAAACTATACATTTGATAACTGTAAAATAGATTAATCCCTTAAATAAATTATAAAAGATGAAAAAATTAGTTTCCGCATTTGCCGCAGTAGCACTTTTGTTTGCTATGAATGTTAACGCCAATAATGGTGAACCAAAACAAAAAAAGAAAAAAGCAAAAACTGAAAAGTCTTGCTCAACAGAAGAGAAAAAAGAATGCAGCACTGAGAAAAAAGCAGGCTGTTGCGCTTCTAAAAAAGCTGAAGACAAAAAAGCTTAGTATTTAACTTTTAATAAGTTGGAAAGCGTCCCAAATTTGGGACGCTTTTTTTATGTAACAAATGTAGCAGTAAACATAAGTAAGATTAGGTAGCTTTGGGGAAATATTCTTAAAATGAAACTACTTTACACAATGTTAGTTTTGGTTTTTACCAATGCACTTTTTTCACAATCTACATTTGATTATCAACTCCAACTCAATCCAATTAATATACCCAATTTTCCGGGGATTCATTCTTATGCTTTTGCCCAACACCAAGGGAAATGGTTACTCATAGGGGGAAGAGTAGACGGTATTCATGCTCGACAACCATTTAATGCTTTCCCTGCTTCCAGCAATAACATAAATATTTATGTGGTTGATGTGGCATCCAATCAGTTTTGGTCGGCTTCACTCAATAGTTTACCAACCGCTTTAAAAGAGCAACTGCAAGCTACGAACTTCAATTTTTATCAAGACGAAGATACGTTGTATGTCATTGGCGGCTATGCTTTTTCGGCTACGAACAATGATCACATCACTTTTGATAAATTGACTTCGGTGAACGTATCAGGCTTAATCGATTCGATTATCAATGGTACTGCCATAACATCTCATTTCAAACAAATCACAAATACTAATTTCGCCATCACGGGTGGACAATTGGGTAAAATAAACGATACGTTCTACTTGGTTGGCGGACATCGTTTTGACGGAAGATACAATCCGATGAACAATCCAACGTTTACCCAAACTTATTCTAATCAAATTCGAAAATTTAGTATTGATAATTCCGGTTCGCAGTTGAGCATTTCGAATTATGAAGCGCTAACCGATGCGGTTCATTTGCACCGACGCGATTACAATTTGTTACCGCAAATTTTCCCCGATGGTTCTCAAGGCTATACTATTTCATCAGGTGTATTTCAAATCAATGTCGATTTGCCATTTCTATATCCTGTAGATATTAACGCCGACGGGTATTTTCCGCAAACGACTTTCAATCAATATTTGAGCAATTACCACAGTGCCAAGTCGTGTTTGTATGATGCTACAGAGAACCGTATGCACAATCTCTTTTTTGGAGGAATCAGTCAATATTATTATAACGGAACTACTCTGGTACAAGATAATAATGTCCCTTTCGTAAATACCATCAGCAGAACCACGCGTTTTGCCGATGGTTCGTTGCAAGAATACCAGCTGTCCGAAACCATGCCGGCTTTAAAAGGAGCTAGTGCCGAATTCATCCCCAACAAATCACTACCGCATTTCAGCAATGAAGTGATTAAATTGAATGAAATCACCGCTAACGAATTTGTCATCGGTCATATCGTTGGCGGATTGTCTAGTCCGAGTGCCAATCCATTTTCTGTTAACAACACAGGCACAACATCTGCCAATGCTACCATTTATGAAGTCAAACTCATCCGAAATTCCCCTTTGAACGTTTACCCGATTGAAGGTAAAAATCCTTTTTCTATGACGGTTTCACCCAATCCAACCGACAGCAGTACGGTAAGAGTACATTTCAAAATGGCTTATGCGACCAATATTGATTATTTTGTATCGAGTATGGATGGTAAAATCATCACCGATGGTGAAATTGAGGATGCCCAACAAGGCGATAACAGTATGAATTTTGAATTGGACGGCATTACCAACCAAACCGTCATCATCACTTTTATTTTTGACAACAAGTTTTATGTGTCTCAAAAAGTGATTGTAAAGTAAACAAGCCAATACCACTTTCTGAGTTTGCCCGATTTATCGGGCATTCTTTGTTTTGGTGCCTCTGTAACAATTGTAACTGTACACGCTTTTCTCTCGTTTTATTTTTGCTTCATAATTCAGATAAACTATATGAATATGAGCAAACTATTAATAACACTGGGATTTGTATTCCTTTCTGCTTTCGGGTTCAGTCAAGATACGTTGATTGTTTCCAAAAGCGATTTGAAACAAAAACTCACTGAAAAAAATCTGCAACTCCAAATCGCCCGAAAAAATTACCAATCGGCCAAAGCAGATTACCAACAATCCAATGCACTCTTTTTGCCCAACATTACGGCATCTTATACCGGAATGGCTACTACTAATCCGTTAATGGCCTTTGGTTCCAAATTAAATCAGGAAATCTTAACCCAGTCTGATTTCAATCCGGCTTTGCTTAATGATCCGAAAACCACTCAAAATTTTGCGACTAAAATCGAAATCCAACAACCATTGGTTAACCTCGACGGTATTTTCGGCCGACAAGCTGCCAAAGCCAAAATGGAAGCGTTTCAATTGCAAACCCAACGTAAGGAGGAATATTTAGCCTTAGAAGTTTCCAAAGCGTATATGCAATTGCAATTGGCCTACAAAGCGGTTAGCGTTTTGGGGAAAGCGGAATCCACAGCCAAAGCCAATTTAAAATTGGTCGAAAATTATTTCAAACAAGGTTTATTACAAAAGACAGATGTGCTTAACGTCCAAGTGCGTGTTAACGATATTTCAAATCAGCTACAATATGCCAAAAGTAATGTCCAAAATGCTTCGGATTATTTGGCTTTTTTAATTAATGAAGATAACCAAGGCAAAACCTTTAAACCTTCTGAAGAATTGGATAATATGATTAAAGTTGAAGTCGCTGATTGGCAATTGTCAGACAATAGAAAAGACATTCAAGCGATGCAAAAATCTTCGGAAGCGTACCAAAAAATGCTGACCATGAGCAAAATGAGTTTCTTACCAAGGTTGAATGCTTTCGGAAGTTATGAGTTGTACGATAGTCGGTTTTTAGGAACAGCGGCCAAAGGATATTTGGTTGGCGCACAATTGTCATGGAATTTATTCGACGGTTATAAATCAGTCGGGAAATACGACAAAGCCAAAGCCGATTTCCAAAAAGCGAGTCTTGAAACCGAGCTATACAAAAAGCAAAGCCAACTAGAATTCAACAAAACCAATCGCCAGCTGAAAGATGCTGAAAATAAAGTTGGTTTATCAAAATTGGCATTCGAACAAGCACAAGAAGCCTATCGCATTCGCCAAAACCGATTTGCCCAAGGCTTAGAAAAAACCACCGATTTATTGGTTTCCGAAACCCAAATGATTCAGAAAGAATTAGAGCATTTACAAGCGGTTTTTGAATACCAATTTACCCAAGAGTATTTGACATTTTTAACTAAGTAGTATTAAGATTTAAGTATTAAGCATTAAGAACAATTATAAAACAGAGTAACATGAATAATAAAATAATAATAACACTAATAGTATCGACTTTCTTACTTCTTTCTTGTGGAAAAGACCGAAAAGAAATTGCAGATAATGCGCCGACTATCGCCGTAAAAGTAGCCGGAAATACGGCTACTGTTAAAGGTTCTTTTGTAACCGCCAGTGGCAAAATTGAAGCCGAAAACAGTGCTAACGTCAGCACCCGAATGATGGGTTATGTGACTAAGGTACATGCGAAAGTCGGACAAAAGGTCAAAGCTGGTCAGCTTTTGGTGAGCATCAACAACACCGATTTACAAGCCAAAAAAGCCCAAGTGGAAGCTTCTATTTTGCAAGCAACAGCAGCTTTTAACAATGCTAAAAAAGACTACGAAAGATTCACCGTTTTGTTCAGTCAACAAAGTGCTTCTCAAAAAGAGTTAGACGATATGACTTCGCGTTACGAAATGGCCAAAGCCGGATTGGAAGCCGCCAAACAAATGCGAAACGAAGTCGTGGCGCAATTTGGTTACAGCAACATCACTGTGCCGTTTTCCGGAGAAGTAACCAACACCTTTGTTAAAGAAGGCGATATGGCCAATCCGGGAATGCCGTTGGTGAGTATCGAAGGTGCTTCAAGTTTACAAGTAACCGCAATGGTTTCGGAAAGTGATATTGCAAACATTCAAAACGGAATGAATGTGAATGTTTTAGTAAAATCCATCAACAAAACAGTAAGCGGAAAAGTTACGGAAGTCAGCAGTTCGGCTAAAAATACCGGCGGACAATATTTGGTGAAAATCAACTTGACCCAAACCAACAAAGCCATTTTATCAGGTATGTTTGTGAATGTCCAATTTCCGGTAGCTAATAAAACACAGACTACAACAACAACCGATAAAGTTTTAGTGCCAGAAAGTGCCTTGGTCAAACAAGGTCAACTCACAGGAATCTACACAGTCGGAAACGGGAATACAGCTATTTTAAGATGGTTACGCATAGGTAAAACCTTT
>NZ_CAMLRU010000171.1 GCF_946482535.1 uncultured Flavobacterium sp. | reverse complement strand
GCATGATGCCAAGTGGCGGTACCCGATTGCCTCAGGCGGTAATAGACCAAGTATTTGCTTGGAGCGCACAAGGACTAATTGAATAATTATCAGCTATGAAAAAGATATTATTTTACTGTTGTTTGTTGGTGGCTTTACCAAATTTTGCCCAAACCAAAATGGTGACCAAAACCGGAAAAATTACTTTCGAGGCTTCGGTACCGGCGTTTGAAGAAGTTAAAGCCAAAAACGAATCGGTTACCTGCATTCTGAATCCGGCTAGCGGAGAAATTGCCAGTTTGGCACTCATGAAAGGCTTTCGCTTTAAAGTGGCTTTGATGGAAGAACATTTTAACGAAAATTATGTAGAAAGCGATAAATATCCGAAAGCTACTTTTAAAGGCAAAATTGAGAATTTCGATTTGAGTAAGCTAACAGCAACCGCCAAGGATTATACCATTAAAGGTAAATTAGAACTACACGGAAAATCTAAAGACATTACGGTAACCGCAAAGATTAAAAAAACAGACAACGGTGTAGAAATTGATGCCAATTTTACCGTTAACACCGATGATTTCGACATTGAAATCCCAAGCGTTGTCAGTAAAAAATTGACCAAAAAAGTGGCCGTAAACTTAGATTTTACTCTTAAATAAAAAATCCCCTGAAATTTCAGGGGATATTTTTTTTTATAAAGTTACTTTTTCAAAAGCATTCAGTTTATCGATATGCAACTCAGTGCGGTTATCATCATTACTTCTGGAAAACATGGGTGAAAATTTGGCCCCATAAACCACTTCTTCAAAAGAATAAGAAGTTCTTTTCACTACAGTTGCACTAAACATATCGTCAAAAACTTTTATAAAAACTAAAATTTCTCCGGAGATATTCTGATAGTCACTAGCTGTCAAATTGTATAGCGGACTGTTTTCTGTAATCGGATGCACTAAAGTCCAGCTTGATGTTAAGGCATTGATTTTAGCCAATTCCAAATCCAAATTATAGAACTTGTTAAGTAGTTTTCCATTATCTTCAATGGTCATGGCCAAAGTCATTTTAGCCTCTGCATCAGTAAGATTGGTGTTTTTATAGGGAGTCAATCGAATCATCAAGGCTGTTCCATTTCCAAAAGGTGCTATTAAGGCATTTTGGGAAAACTTTAAAAAAGCTTTTGGCATACTGAATCTTCCGTAAAACAAACCTGTGGCGATGGCAAAACTCAGTAATCCGAACAAGGCTTCTACAGCCGCCAAAAAACTGGTTAAAAAACCACTCGGACTAATATGTCCGTAACCAACCGTAGTGTAAGTTTGTATGCTAAAGAAAAAGGCTTGCCCAAATTTATCCAATGGTGTAGTAGCATTAATCCCTTTTAGATGCTCAACTCCAATCATGTAATACAAACTGGCAAAGCAAAAATTCACTACAAAGTAAAAGAGCACTATTATCAATATGAATTTCCATCGGGGAATATTGACCATAGTGTGGTACCAACTGATACTTTCAAAAAAACCAATACCGGTTTTCTTTACATTGGCATTCCCATTTTTGGTAATAAATCGACCGCCATAACTGGTTGCATTGGTGCCAAATCCGGTATTGCTATCGGTTTTTGCTTTACTGTTTATTTTTTTCAGAAATGCCATATTCTTGTTTTATAATATCGATTTTTCCATTACATAATCATCCATTACATAGCCTTGGCCAATGTCGATTACCTCTTCTTCTGTAATTTCAAAACCCAACTTCTTATAAAAATATTGCGCCGGATTGTATTTATTGACATTCAAAAACAATGCTGTATTGTGGTGCTTTTGGGCTTCCTTAGCGATAAAATCCAATAAAATTTTGCCTATACCTTTTCCCTGTTGGGTTGAAAGGATATAAATTTTGTGAATCTTGGTTTTGCTGGTTTGATTACAATTCAACTCATAAGAAGCAAAACCAACAGTCACATTGTTTTCTTTAGCCAAAATAAAATGATGTTTTTTTTCATTCGCCTGTAATTGAAGCGAATCCACACTATACATCATGTCCATCATATAGTCTAATTGGGCCTGACTCAAAATAGCACCGTAAGTTTTGGGCCAAACCTCTTGGGCAATCGCTCTGACATCGGTAAAATTGATCTCTGAGTTGTTTTCAATTACAATCATGCCTTATTTTTTAAAAGCTGATTCATAAGTCGCTATCCAATCTTCTACCGAAATTTTCCGAGTCAATTCGGCTATCAAATCATACGGAATATCGTCCATTTTTTTGAAGCGGACGCAGCTTTTTCCCATGTCGAGTTTGTATTTACAACGCTTAGTATATTCGGTCACAAACCAATCGTGCAGATTTTTATCGGCATAAATACCCATGTGGTAAAACGCCACGAAGTTTTTTTGTGAAGCCAAACCCATAAAAGGCAGCGGATCTTTGGGATTGCAATGATATCCTTTGGGATAAATAGAATGCGGCACACAATAGCCCATCATGCCATAACCCATAGATTCTTTAAACCCTTTCGGGAGATTATCATTGATGGTTTGTCGGAGTTTTTGAACCGCTTCTTTTCGATCGGCAGGCAGCTCATTGATGTAATCATCAGGGGTTTGTGCTTTAGATTGCATGGTTATAGATTTTGTTTCTCAAAAGTAGAAATAATTTTATAGATTTACCTAATGAATAGTATTACAAAGTTATGTCTAACAATCCGCTAAGAAAAGACAAAACGTGCTTGAATTGCCGTTATGTTGTTGAAAACAGATTCTGTCCCAATTGCGGTCAGGAGAATACTGATAGCCGTAAAACTTTTGTGCAATTATTTGTTCATTTTTTTGAGGACTTAACCCATTATGAAAATTCCTTTTGGAAAACCATCCGAAACTTAATTTTTAAGCCTTCATCGTTGACCAAAGAATACCTTTCGGGAAAACGCATGTCATACTTGGCGCCTATTCGACTTTATATTTTCATCAGTTTTGTAACCTTCTTTCTGATTCCACTCATACAAGACAAACCAAGTGACGAAGTGGTTGAAGTGACTCAAACCGCGGCTAAAGAAACTGTCATAACTCCAGACAGCCTTACCATTGCGCAAGACAATCTCAACCAAAAGAAGTGGGTTGCCAATATGGAGCAAAAAGGTTACATTAACAAGAAAGACGCCGATTCGTTGCAAAAAGAAGTGACTCAAAGAGAAGAAAGTGATGAGGCCGACGATTATATGAATTTTGGTTACCGCTCGGTGGAACATTTAGACTCGATTCAAAAATTTGGCAAAGCCAATGAAAAACTCACCGATTTAGAATATTGGATTAATAAAAAAATACTATTGGCCAAAAAAGGAAAAACTAAAAAAGAAATTAATGAAAAATTGATGGAGTCCTTTTTCCGAAATATCCCCAAAGCTTTATTCATCTACATGCCTTTGTTTGCTTTTGTGCTTTGGTTGTTTCAAGATAAAAAGCGTTGGTATTACTTTGACCACGGGATTTTTACCTTGCATTATTTTTCATTTTTATTATTGGCTTCCTTGATTCTTGAATTATTCAATTTCATTTTTGCTTGTTTTGACCAATACAGAATTGTAAACATTATCAGTTACATCGTTGAATCGGCCATTATTCTCTATAGCCTTTATTACTTTTTTCCGGCACATCATCGATTTTATGAACAAAGTAGGTTTAAAACCATCCTCAAAGGTATCTTCATCTTTTTTATCAATCTGATTATTCTATCATTTATCCTGATTGGACTTTTCTTCTTTTCATTTATTAATATCCATTAACCATGACAAAAAAAATATTTCTTTTTATAACGCTAATCGCCTTATCTACGAGTTGTAATGCCCAAAAATCGGGCAACAAGAAATTGGCAAACAAGGCAGAACTCAGCACTTATCTTTCGGCCATTTCAACCGAAAGCTTGCGCACCAATCTAACCTACATCGCTTCCGACGAAATGGAAGGTCGAGAAACCGGTAGCGAAGGACAAAAAAAAGCCGGTAAATTCATGATTGATTTTTACCAAAAACACGGCATCTCATTTCCCAAAGGAGCTAAAGATTATTACCAACCCGTTCCGGCGGCTTTTTTAAATGCCAAACGAAATGAAAACCTTCCCGATTCAGAGAACATTTGGGCCTATATTGAAGGTTCTGAAAAACCTAATGAAATAGTAGTGATTTCAGCCCATTACGACCACGTAGGCGTTAAAAATGGGCAAGTTTACAACGGTGCCGATGATGATGGTTCGGGAACGGTAGCATTGATGGAAATGGCCGCTGCTTTTCAAAAAGCCAAAAATGAAGGACACGGACCAAAACGTTCTATCTTAATTTTGCATGTCACCGGAGAAGAACACGGCTTGCACGGTTCGCGCTATTATTCTGAAAACCCTTTATTTCCTTTAAAAAATACCGTAGCCGATGTCAATATCGACATGATTGGCCGTCGCGATGATTTTCACAAAGACAGCAATAACTATGTTTACGTAATCGGTTCCGATTATTTGTCGTCTGACTTATTCAACATTTGCGAAAGCGTGAATAAAGAGTACATTAATCTTACCATTGATTACAAATACAACGATAAAAATGACCCTAATCGTTTTTACTATCGCTCTGACCACTATAACTTTGCCAAACACGGCATTCCGTCGGTATTCTTATTTAATGGTACGCATGCAGATTACCACAAACCGGGCGATGATGTAAGCAAAATAGAATTTGATGCCCTAACCAAAAGAACGCAATATGCTTTTGCTATTGCTTGGGAAATTGCCAATAGAAATAAAAAATTAAAAGTGGATAAGAAAGACAAATAGTCTTCCACTTATACCAACAAAAAAAGCCTCCATCATCTGGAGGCTTTATTATTTTGGGTGAAAGACGGGTCTCGAACCCGCGACCTTCGGAACCACAATCCGACGCTCTAACCAACTGAGCTACAATCACCATTTATCGCTTACCAAAGCCGTAGCTTCTTTTGCGAGTGCAAATATACTGCAAAAGTTATCTTTTGCAAACATTCTTTTTACTTTTTTAAATCAAATCTGATAAGCGGTTGACAGCCACATACCTTTCGGCAGTAAAACCTTCTGCATAATCTACGCCTACCAATCTGCCAAAGTCGCGAGAACGGTAATGAATGCTTTCCAAAAAGTTTTTGGTAGCGATTGGCGTTATCGGTTCTTTTGAGTTTTCAGAATAAAATTGGGAACTGTAAGCTAAAATAGAAGCCTCTTTTTGGGCAATAAAATCAGTAATATCAACCACAAAATCGGGTTCAATATTTTTCCATTGGATGTAATGGTAAACTGCCATTGGTCGCCAAGCTTCTTGTTGAACACCTTCATGAGTAGTTTCAATCTTTCGCAAACCCGATAAAAAACAAGCATCCGAAACCAATTTACTGCCTTTGCCGTGATCGATATGACGGTCGTCAACGGCATTACAAATCACAATTTCCGGA
>NZ_CAMLRU010000170.1 GCF_946482535.1 uncultured Flavobacterium sp. | reverse complement strand
ACCACAGTAACATTGGCACCTTGTTGTTCTTGGAACCAAATTGCTCTGGTTAATCCGAATTCGTCATTGGGATTGATTACAAACTGTACACCGTTAGTGTCAAATTCAGAATCACCGTTAACGAAATTGATTTTTGAAGTAGTATCAGGCACGTGACTGATGCAAACTAATATTTTCATTGTTGTGTTTATTAAGTGAATTTTTCAGGACGTAAAAGTATAAAATATATTTCTATTTTTTGTATGCATGCATAATATTTTTTCAAATTTCAATCGATTTCGTAACCCATGAAAATCAGACTTGCTTTGAAGACTTGTTAATAGGCTATTAATTAAGGCTAAGAAATGTTTTTTAATCGTTTTTAATTTTTATTTTTGCCTTTCAAAATTATTGACCGTAACAAAATCATATATGAGAACGATACAATTTAGAGAAGCGATTGCCGAAGCGATGAGTGAAGAAATGCGTCGCGACGAATCAGTATATTTAATGGGAGAAGAAGTAGCCGAATACAATGGTGCTTACAAAGCTTCCAAAGGAATGTTGGACGAATTCGGACCCAAAAGAGTCATCGATACTCCGATTGCAGAGCTTGGTTTCGCCGGGATTGCAGTAGGTTCGGCTATGAACGGTAACCGTCCGATTGTAGAATATATGACTTTTAACTTCTCATTAGTTGGGATTGATCAAATTATTAATAACGCTGCTAAAATGCGTCAAATGTCGGCCGGACAATTCCCGATGCCGATGGTGTTCCGCGGACCGACAGCTTCTGCCGGACAATTAGGAGCTACGCACTCGCAAGCTTTTGAAAACTGGTTTGCCAATACACCGGGTTTGAAAGTAGTTGTGCCGTCTACGCCTTATGATGCGAAAGGTTTGTTGAAATCAGCGATACGCGATAATGATCCGGTGATTTTTATGGAGTCTGAGCAAATGTATGGTGACAAAGGGGAAATTCCGGATGAAGAATACACTTTACCACTTGGTGTTGCCGATGTAAAAAGAGAAGGAACTGATGTAACTATAGTTTCTTTCGGTAAAATCATCAAAGAAGCTTTCACGGCAGCAGACGAATTGGCCAAAGAAGGAATTTCATGCGAAATCATCGATTTGAGAACCGTTCGTCCGATGGATTACGATTGTATCATCAATTCGGTTAAAAAAACAAACCGATTGGTTGTTTTAGAAGAAGCTTGGCCATTTGCCAGCGTAGCTTCTGAAATTACTTATATGGTTCAGGAAAGAGCTTTCGATTATTTAGATGCGCCAATCCAAAGAATCACCACTGCTGATACACCGGCACCTTATTCGCCAACATTATTAAAAGAATGGTTGCCGAACGCCGAAGATGTAATAAAAGCTGTTAAAAAAGTAACATATAAATAGACGCTTAGACTAACGGGTTTGTCAGGTGTTCAGAAAATTTTCTAAATAACCGAGAAGTCTAAAATCTAATAATCTAAATACTTATATTTGAAACTTCATCCTACAAAATACGATGAAGTTTTTTTTTGCCCATGAAAAAGATATATACTCTGTTTATTTTCCTTTTTGCTTTTGGTCTTTCGGCCCAAACTAAAGTCAGCGGAATAGTGGTTGACAGTGCTAACGAGCCCATTCCATATGCCAATATTGTTTTTAAAGGTGTTAAAACCGGCGGTGTTGTTTCAAATGAAGACGGCCGATTTTATATTGAATCACCGGATACACACACCATTTTAATTGTTTCTTTTGTTGGCTTTCCCGATACCGAGGTAAAGTTGACCAAACAGGTGAATTATGATTTCAAAATTGTTCTGAAAGAAGGAAATGCGCTCAAAGAAGTCAAGGTATACGCCGGTAAAACCTCCAAGAAAAATAATCCTGCGTTAGATATCTTGAGAAAAATTTGGGAACGCCGAAGAAAGAACGGGCTAAAAATGTTCAAACAATACCAATACGAAAAGTATGAAAAAGTAGAGTTTGACATGAATACCATTGACAGCGCGTTTATGAAAAGCAAAATTTTCAAAGGAATGGAGTTTGTCTTCAAAAATATAGACACTTCCAGCGTTACCGGAAAAACGTATTTGCCGATTTTTATCAACGAATCGCTCTCGGATTTTTACGGCGATAATGAGGCCAAAAAAACCAAAGAAATCCTAAAAGCCAATAAAAATTCTGGTCTGGGGAACGGCGATGGGGTAAACATGTTCATCAAAGATTTGTACAATGATTTTGATATTTATGACAACTACCTGAACTTTTTCGACAAGAGTTTTGTGAGTCCGTTATCGCGCACAGGAATCGATGTGTATAATTATGTTTTAACCGATACCGCGGTTATTGATAACAAGTTGTGTTACAATATTGTATTCTATCCCAGACGTAAAAATGAACTGACGTTTAAAGGTGATTTTTGGGTAAACGATTCTACTTTTGCCATCAAAACCATCAATATGGCGGTGACCAAAAGTGCCAACATCAACTGGGTAAAAGACATTTATATCGAACAGGAATTCGAAGTCTTAAACGATTCTGTTTTTCTGCCAACCCGTGATTATATGATGTCCGATTTTGCTTTGCGCAAAAAAGAAGAATCCAAAGGAGTTTATGGTAAAAGAACCACTTTATATCGCAACTTCAAGTTTGACGAAAAGAAACCGGAGAAGTTTTACAAAGAAGAAGTCAATTTTATAGATAACGAAGTTTACGCCAAAACCGATGAATATTGGGAAGAAAACCGTTTTGAAAAACTCAACAAAGATGAGCGTAAAATCTATGAAATGATTGACACGCTTAAAACGGTTAAAAAATTCAAGCGACTTTACAGCTTGGTCTCAATTTTAGGTAGCGGTTATATCGAAATTCCGAAATGGAAATTAGATTACGGACCGATTTTCTCCACCGTTGGTTTCAATGAAGTGGAAGGTTGGCGTTTGCGTGCCGGCGGCAGAACTTATTTCGGGCCTAATGATACTTGGCGTTTGCAAGGTTATACCGCTTATGGATTTGAGGACAACAAATTTAAATACGGCATGTCCGGAAAATGGATGATTGACAAGAAAAACAGAATTATTCTCTCCGGTGGTAACAGGCGCGATGTGGAGCAAATTGGCGCAAGTTTGACCACGACGAATGATGTTTTGGGGAGAAGTTACGCTTCGTCCGGACTATTTACAACCGGGGCTAACGGGAAGTTAACCAATATTAATTTGTCTTCGCTAGCTGCAGAAATTGAGCCGGTGAAAAATTTAACTTTCCAACTCGGATTCACCTATCGAACGTTGGAATCAGCTTCAGATACTTTTAGTTTGAACTATTATACCGATGATACTTTTACGAGCACTGCCAGTGAAGTAAAGCAATCTGAGTTGAATTTTCAAGTCGAATATACACCTAAGCGAAAAACCATTGGTTACGGGGTAGAAAGAAGAGAAGTTGACAGTCCGTATAGCCGATTCTTTATCAATTACAGTCAGGGTTTCAAAGGGTTTATCGACAGCGATTTTGATTATCAAAAAATCCAATTATACTACAAACAACCCATTATCATTGGTGCTTTAGGACGTTCTAATTTTACCATGGAATTAGGAAAAACCTTTGGCCAAATTCCGTTAGGATTGATGAGTGTGGTGCCGGGGAATCAAACGTATTTCATTATTCAAAATACCTTCAGCAACTTAAATTTCTATGAGTTTGTAGCCGATGAGTATGCTACTTTCCAATGGGAACACAATTTCAACGGAAAAATATTTGCCCGAATCCCGGGAATCAGAAAATTAAATTTACGCGAGATTGTTGGCATCAGAGGTGTTTACGGCACAGTTTCTCAAGAAAATATTGACATCAATGCTTCGGGATTAATTTACAAAGCACCCGAAAAACCTTATTGGGAATACAGCGCCGGTATCGGAAATATTTTTAAAGTATTTCGCTTAGATTTTGCTTGGAGAGGCAATTACAGAAACTTACCGGATACTAATAATTTTACTATCAAAGGTTCGTTCGGATTCTACTTCTAAAATGCAGGAAGCCATTGCTTATTTGGTCGAAAAAGATGCGGTTTTTAAAAAGTTGCATCAACAATACGGCAATCCGTTTGTGCCGTCGCGACCGGAAGGTTTTCAAACGTTGTGTAAACTTATTTTAGAGCAACAAGTTTCCATTGAATCGGCTCGGGCTTGTTATGTTAAAATTGAAAAGACTTTAGGCGATGTTGCTCCACCAACGATAATTTCGGCTTCTGAAGAAACGCTAAGAAACTGTGGTGTCAGTCGTCAAAAAACCATTTATTTAAAAGCTTTAGCCGAAGCCATTTCAGATAAAACTTTGGTTTTAGAAACGCTTTCCCAAAAACATCCCGACGAAGTCAGAAATGAACTAATCCAAATCAAAGGCATAGGAAACTGGACGATTGATGTTTATTTGATGTTTTCTTTACAATCACCCGATATCCTTCCGATAGGTGATATTGCAGTAGTCAATACGATTAAAGAATTGTATGGTTGCGAGGAGAAAGAAGCTATGATTGTTTTAGCCGAAAATTGGAAACCTTACCGAAGTATGGCGACTTATTTTTTGTGGCACCATTATTTGGTCAAACGAAACCGGCAATTTATTTTTTAGCCTATCGAAAAATGCCGTACCTCAAGATGCAATAGATGGCGTGAAAACCATCTCGCCAACTGATTTTTTTGCCTTCTTCAAAAGTTCGGCCATAATAACTAATCCCAACTTCATAAATCCTGATTTTTGGAATTCGGGCCACTTTCTGAGTCACTTCGGGTTCAAAGCCAAAACGTTTTTCTTTTAGTTGAATTGATTTTAAAACATCGGCACGAAACATTTTGTAGCAAGTTTCCATATCGGTTAAATTCAAATTGGAAAACATATTGCTCAAAAAAGTCAAAAATTTGTTCCCGATGCTGTGCCAAAAGAAAAGTATTCTATGTGGCTTTCCACCCATAAACCGACTGCCGTAAACCACATCAGCCACTTCATTCACTATAGGTTTTAAAAGAATATTGTATTCATTCGGGTCATATTCTAAATCGGCATCTTGAATTACTATTACATCACCGGTGGCTTTCTCAATTCCGGTATGTAAAGCGGCGCCTTTGCCTTTGTTTTTAGTATGTTCCAAAAAAACTATGTGCAACTCAGGACTGTTTTGGATATAAGTTTGAATACTTTCTGCCGTATTATCCGTGCTGCAGTCATTCACAATAATGACTTCTTTTTGAATGTTATTAAGAAGCGAAACTCCTTTTATTTTGTCCAAAATTTTAAAGATAGTCGGGCCTTCATTGTAAGCCGGAATTACGATAGAAAGGGTTTTAATCGCCATTTGGATTCAAATATTTACCAAAAATAGTTTTTTTGCTTTAGTAAGCAATAATTGACTTGAAATACATGTATACCAATTGAACTCATATTCACTAATTATATTGTTTTTATTT
>NZ_CAMLRU010000169.1 GCF_946482535.1 uncultured Flavobacterium sp. | reverse complement strand
CTGTTGAGCCTGAAATGGTAACTCCTGAAGAAGGAGAAACGGAATAAGTGTAAGCCGCATTATAATTTGTGATGACAAAACTTCCTGAAGTCAAAGTACAAGAAGGTTGTGTCAAACCGCTGGCTGTTGGTTGAGCCGGTGTAAAAGGTTGAACATTAACTGTTGCACTTGTTACCGATGAAACACAGCCCGCAGCACTTTTTGCTGTTACATTATAAGTTCCGGTAGCCACTGAAGTAAATATTCCGGTAGTATTGGTGTAAGTTGAACCGTTTATACTATAAGTCATGCCTGAGGCTGAAGGACTATTGACGGTAATTGTTCCTGTAGCTACACTACAAGTGGGATGTGTTATTGATACAGTTGGAGCAGTTGGTATGGGATTAACCGCTACTTGCACTGCCTTTCTTGGAGTTGTAATTCCTGTTGAATTGGTAACCGCTTCTACATAATAAGTAGTGGCTGTCGATAAAGTTCCTGTGGTATACGAAACCGTGAATGGACTTGCGGTCACTGTTGTAGAAGCTATTGGAGTTCCTCCTGAAGCTACTGTATAAAACTTGAAAGTGGTTGAGGAGGTTGGTGCAGGGTTTTGAGAAGCCGTTATGGTTGAAGTTCCCGAACCACAAATTGCGGTGGCAGAAGCAATAACCACATTAAATCCTCCATCGGAAACCAAAGTAGGAAAATCAGTGATAGCCCCACCGCTTCCGTTACAAGATGCCACTTTTATACTTCCTATTTTAATTAAGTCAGAGGCACTACAATTGCTTCCTGCTCCAATACTCCCGCCTGGTTCTATAACGATAGAGGACCCGGCAGGAAGTGATAAATCATAATTTCCGGAAGAGAAATCAATATTTGCGTGGTTTCTGATTACAAATTGAATAGGTCCTAAACAACTAAAGTTTAAGTTTTGGTTCATCACCAAGTTTGTTGGGTTTACCCCATCTCCAATATAAATAACAGAACAAGCCGTAAAAGAGCTGCAAGAAACGGTACTTGAATTCACATTAGGAGACCCTGAAATGACGCATTGAGCCAATGCATTAAAGGAAAAATTAAAAATAGCGATTAGTAGTAAAATCTTTTTCATGCCGATGTTTTATTAGATTTGGGTTGTAAAACATAGCAAAATTAAGGCCTCATAAAATTGTTCTACTATTTTTCCGATGTTTAGCTGAAAAAATCTACAAACTGCATTCTACTTGCGTTTAATGGTTGATTTTTGACTTTTATCGGATAATAATTTATTTTTAAAACCATTAAACTATACTTTTTTGAGAATTATACAATAAAAACACAAACATCGTTTTAACCAAATCCATTTACGAATTACAAAATACATCGGTTTAAAGTAAACGTTAATTTAGAGCATCAGAGGAAATAAAAAACTCCCGAATGAATCGGGAGTTGTATATTAATGAGGTAGCTTATCTTTAAGCAGTCCGTACAAGAAAGTACCAAAAACAGCACCTATGAGTATTAATCCGACACTTAAAAATCCTGCGCCCAACATGATAAAAATGGGTCCGGGACAA
The DNA here is from genome assembly GCF_946482535.1 of uncultured Flavobacterium sp. The sequence goes on along the minus strand of NZ_CAMLRU010000169.1, from coordinate 3,907 downwards.
GCTCCGACCATTGCCCAACCTAATCCAAAAAGAATACCGCCAATCCAATAACGAGCATTTCCTTTTTCTTTATCTTGAATGTAAATAGGATTTCCGTCGATATCTTTCAGTTTTTTTCTTTTAATGAATTGGATTCCGAGTAAACCGGTAATAATGGCTACCGTGATAATACCATACATATGAACCGATTGTAATTGAAACATTTCATAAATTCGGTACCAGGAAACCGCTTCTGCTTTGGTTAAAATAATCCCGAAAATGAAGCCTACTATAACGTATCGTAATAAATTCATGTCTTAGAAAATTAAGGGTAAAATAAAATGGGCCATAATCAATCCGCCGATAAAAAAACCTATTACCGCTTTGAGAGAAGGCAACTGTAAATTACTTAAACCGGAAATGGCGTGACCTGAAGTACAACCTCCGGCATAACGCGAACCAAAACCAATTAAAATCCCACCCACAATTAGTATGAAAATCATCTTTGGAGATTGGAATATTTCTTTGCCAAAAAGAGCATCGGGCATTAGTTTACCATTAGGCGCTTCAATTCCCATGGTGGCTAATTTCTCGATTGTTTTGGGGTTAATTGCCACGTTGGAAGCCTCACTTAAAAAATTTACAGCTACATAACCACCAATCATAGCACCCACCACTACGGCTAAATTCCAACGTTGTGATTTCCAATCCCAATCAAAGAAAGGCACTTTTTTACCGACACCGGTCATAGCGCACAAAGAGCGTAAATTGGAAGACATCCCGAATACTTTTCCAAAATAATTAAGCGTCAGCATCACCATTCCGATTAAAAATCCTGAAATAGCCCAATGCCAAGTGTTAGTAATCATTTCCATTTAATTTTTTTTACAAAAATAGAAATATTAAAGTGTTTACCGGTACAAAATTTATCGAAATAAAGTATTTTTGACTCTCAAATAAACCCTAACAATGAAAAACTACACTATTGAGGTAAAATGGACATTTCGCTTTATTCTTCTGGTATTAGCTTGGGCTATAGGCGAAAAGTTTATCGGACTTCACGATGAACATATTGACCAATACATCATTTATACTAATCTTTTTGCCATTCCGGGATTTTTGTTTTTTTATTTGGCCTTGAGAGAAAAAAAGAAGTACTTCTTCAACAACCAAATCACTTGGACACAAGGATTTATCAGTGGAGTCATTTTGTCTTTTTTTATTGCTTTGTTGATTCCTTTTGCCCAATTGGTAATTTACAAAAGTATTACACCTCATTTTTTTGAAACTGCAATTGAATATAAAACCAGTAGCCCGTTACTAAAATACCATATGACTGCTGAAGCTGCCGAAAACTATTTCAACTTAAGAAGTTTTATCATAGAAAGTGTTTATACTGTTTTGTCTATGGGAACAACCGCAGGAGCCATTATAGCGTTAATTATCAGAAACAAAAAATAAATTGCACGGTTATTGTATTATCAAAAAAAAAAACAATCCATCATGAAAACATTTGGTAAGCTCACGCTTCTTATCGCATTTATTGCAGTAGCAACGTCCTGTGTAAGTACTCGTTCCACTTTAAAAAATGTAGATGACAATGCTCCTATTCCAACCCTCAAAGGAGACGCTTTTGTTATAACAGAATACAGTAAAGACAAAAAATACGGTTATGATCCGGATTATCCCGTAAATGTTTTTTATAAAAACACCAAAGACGAAAACCTAAATGCAGAGCGATATTTGAGAGCTTTAGCCGGTCCAAACGGTGAAAAAATCACTTTTACCAAATTGGAAAGTTGTTGTCCGTTTCCAACCAAAAGAACGGAAATCGGTGCCGGTTTCTTAGATATTTACGAACTGACATGGGAAGGTCAAAAGAATCCGGTTAAACTTTACCTAAACATTTATGAAAGAGGATATTTACTTGTACCGGTTGGCCTCAGTATCAAAAAATAACTTAACAAAATAACTACATAAAATAACCAAATTATTCATAACTTAGCGGTCTTTAAAACCTTAATTTTTATGAATATAAATACCATTCCACAAATCAAAAATACTGATAGTGGAAATTTCTTTGTGCTTGCTGGTCCTTGTGCTATAGAAGGCGAAGAAATGGCAATGAGAATTGCCGAGAAGTTGGTTACCATTACTGACAAATTAGAGATCCCTTACGTTTTTAAAGGTTCATTCAAAAAAGCCAATCGCTCCAGAATTGACAGTTTTTCGGGCATTGGCGATGAGAAAGCGCTTAAAATTCTCAGAAAAGTTTCGGAAACTTTCCATATTCCTACTGTTACCGACATACATACCAATGAGGATGCTGCTAAAGCAGCTCAATATGTAGATGTTTTACAAATACCGGCCTTTTTGGTACGACAAACTGATTTGGTTGTAGCTGCTGCGAATACCGGAAAAACAGTCAACTTGAAGAAAGGACAATTTATGAGTCCGGAAAGCATGAAACACGCCGTTCAGAAAGTTTTAGACTGCAATAATCAAAACGTAATGGTTACCGATAGAGGAACTATGTTTGGTTATCAAGACATGATAGTAGATTTTCGCGGTATTCCTACCATGCAACAGTATGCCTCAACTGTTCTTGACGTTACCCATTCCCTACAACAACCTAATCAAACTACCGGTGTAACCGGAGGAAGACCTGATATGATAGAAACCATTGCCAAAGCAGGAATAGCTGTTGGTGTTGACGGTATTTTTATAGAAACCCATTTTGATCCTGCTAATGCCAAAAGTGATGGCGCTAATATGTTACACTTAGACTATTTTGAAGGTTTAATGACACGATTAGTAGCCATCAGAAAAACAATCAATTCGTTTTAATTTTTTAAATTTATTCAAGCCTTGAAAAAAATATTTTTTGTTTCATTGATAACAATTTATGCCCTGTCGCAAACGGTTTCAGCACAAGAAAAACAAGTAAATCCAGATAAATATACTGCCCATAACAAAGGAAAAATGTATATTTTTTGGGGAGGAAATAGAGAAAGTTTTACCAAATCAGATATCCATTTTAAAGGAGATAATTACAATTTCACTTTACATGATGTAACGGCCAGAGACAAACCAAAAGGCTGGCAAGTTGACTATATCAATCCGGCCAGAATGACCATTCCTCAGACCAATTTGAGAATTGGATATTTTATTAATGACCATTACAATATCTCTATCGGATTTGACCATATGAAATATGTGATGAATCAAAACCAAGTAGTAAATATTACCGGAAACATTGATGCCGGAACCCCTTTCGACGGTTCCTACAACAACGAACCCATAACGTTGACAGAGGATTTTTTAACCTTCGAGCATACTGATGGTTTGAATTACGTGAATACTGAATTTTCAAGAGTTGATGATATTTCTAAACTTTTTAAAATTCAGAATACCGATAAATTTCAAGTCAATTTAACCGAAGGAGTAGGTGCCGGTTTTTTATATCCAAAAACTAACACGATGTTATTAGGAAAAGACCGCTACGATGAATTTCATGTGGCCGGATATGGTCTTTCTGCTAAAGTAGGCTTGAACCTTACCTTTTTCAAATACTTTTTTCTTCAAGCAGAACTCAAAGGCGGTTATATTGATATGGATGACATCAGAACCACTAAAAGTAAATCTGACACAGCATCCCAACATTTTTATTTTCTGCAAAGGATTATTGCCTTTGGGGGCATTTTTAAAATATAATTTTTTTTACCAACCAAATACCACCAACCCTTATGAAAAAAATTACATTAATATTAATAACTTTATGCTTCTCAATCAGCGGTTATTCCCAATTGGCATTAGAAGGATTTGAGTCAACCACAGGACCAGCAGCATTGCCATCAACCACTTGGACTTTAGGAACCGGTAATTGGGCAGTATTTGACAATGGTATTGGTCTGGGACAAAGATGGGG
>NZ_CAMLRU010000168.1 GCF_946482535.1 uncultured Flavobacterium sp. | reverse complement strand
AGAGATTATTATTCTTCAAAAGATGTGACTAACATCACCAAAATCAACAATGTCAATGAGGCTTACAATGCTTTGGTCACCGATCCGCAATATGCAGCTTTGTTAAGTAAAGTTCCGGCCAAACATCCGGCACAATTGTACGAAGCCGGATTGTATATATTTGTCTTTTTGATTCTTTTCTTTATGTATTGGAAAACCAAAACAGCCGAAAAACAAGGCTTATTATTTGGATATTTCTTAATACTGCTTTGGTCTATTCGATTTGTTGTCGAATATGTAAAAGAAAGTCAGGGTGGCATCGAAGAAAGCTTCGGTCTCTTCTCTACCGGACAATGGCTCAGTATTCCTTTTATTTTAGTTGGCCTTTATTATGTCTTTATGGCCGAAAAGCCTATTGAAGATGATTTATAAAACCATAAAAAAGTCCCGATAATCGGGACTTTTTTTATTCTTCGTTTACTTCTGAATGCGATTTAGCGTAGTTGCGCCATTTTTCAATACACTCTTGCATATCTAACGGAAGTTCGGTATCAAAACGCATGTATTCTTTGGTGGTTGGATGTTCAAATCCTAAAGTTTTTGCGTGTAAAGCTTGTCTCGGTAAGGTTTTAAAACAATTGTCTATAAATTGTTTGTATTTGGAAAAAGTGGTGCCTTTCAAAATCAAATCACCTCCATAACGTGCATCGTTGAATAAAGTATGCCCAATGTATTTCATGTGCACGCGAATTTGATGTGTTCTTCCGGTTTCCAATTTACAAGAAACCAAAGTCACATAGCCAAATCGCTCTAAAACTTTGTAATGCGTTACCGCGTGCTTTCCAACATCACCTTCGGGGAAAACGGCCATTTGCATTCGATCTTTTAAATGTCGAGCAATATTGCCTTCGATGGTGCCTTCATCTTCTTTGACATTGCCCCAAACCAACGCAATATATTCGCGCTCCGTAGTTTTGTCTTCAAACTGTTTGGCCAAATGGGTCATCGCGGCTTCCGTTTTGGCCACGACCAAAAGTCCGGAAGTATTTTTGTCTATGCGATGCACCAATCCCGGTCTTTCACTGGAATTCATCGGTAAATTATCGAAGTGAAATGCCAAAGCATTGACCAAAGTGCCGGTGTAATTACCGTGTCCGGGATGAACTACCAAGCCTGGCGGTTTGTTGATGACCAACAAGGCATCGTCTTCGTAAACTATATTCAAAGGAATGTCTTCAGGAATAATGTGGTTTTGAAATGGCGGATGCTCTAACATGACCCGAACCACATCAAAAGGTTTTACGCGATAATTGGATTTTACCGGTACGTCATTGACCCAAATATTGCCCTTTTCGGCCGCATTTTGGATTTTATTTCGGGTGGCATTTTCAATCAACTGCATCAGGAATTTATCTACACGCAACAACGATTGTCCTTTGGGAGAAACAAATCGGTGGTGTTCGAACAATTCTTCTTCTAATTCGAAAGTATCGTTGGTATTACTCATCAACAGGCATTATATCAGTAGAATCTACAGCGGTTGAGTCAATCGTAGTATCATCAAAAACAACTTTTCCGTCTCCTAAAACCAAGTCGATTTTATACGATTTCAAAAACTTATCACCGGCTTTTAATTTTTTACCGTTCATTCTAACTTCCAAAACCATGTCTTTTCCTAAATAAGGTTTGTAAGTTATGGTTCCTTCTTTCAAACCTACGGCTTCTAAAGTCGGAACGGCTTGACGGTAAGTTTTCTCAATTAAATCGGGAACCGCAACCATGGTATAAGTTGACGCATTAATTTTGATGTAAATCTTACGCCCTTCTTTCACCTTCGCTCCTGCTTTAGGCTCTTGTTCAACAATAGTTAACTTAGGAAACTCGGGTCTGAAATCAACCGTATCTAAAATGATGTAATCTAAATCGATGGCATCCAATTTCTCTTCGGCTTGTTCTACTGATAACTTGCCTAAATCGGGTACGGTAATTTCCTGACCGTGATTGGTAGTGTAAGTAATCCAGTGGAAAAACAAGTACGCGATAATCGCAAAAATGGCCATGGCGGCAAGCATTTGGGCAAAGAACACCCGACTGGTTAAATATTTGCGTAAACTCATAGAGAAATTTTATTTGAGCAAAGATATAAAAAACATAAAGGTAATTCGTTTCGAAAAAAATGATAATTTTGTTTTTACTAAAACACCAACCTAACTCCTACTACTAATGAAAAAAGTAGCCATCATTATGGGCGGATATTCGAGCGAATATCAAATCTCACTTAAAAGCGGCAATGTGGTTTATCAATTTTTAGACCAAAATAAATACCAAGGCTATCGCATTCATATTTTTAAAGACAAATGGGTTTATGTAGATGCCAATGACAACGAATTTCCCATTGATCGAAATGATTTTTCTACTACGGTAAACGGCCAAAAAATAAACTTTGATGTAGTGTTCAACGCCATTCACGGTACGCCGGGCGAAGACGGTTTGATGCAGGCTTACTTTGAATTATTAGGCATTCCGCAAAGTTCATGCGATTATTACCAAGCGGCATTGACCTTTAACAAACGTGATTTATTATCAGTACTAAAACCATACGGAATTAAAACAGCGACTTCTTATTATTTAAATCAAGGCGATGCAATTGATGAAGATGCTATTTTAAAAACCGTTGGATTACCTTGTTTTGTAAAGCCCAACAAATCAGGATCGAGTTTCGGAATTTCAAAAGTGAAGACCAAAGACGAATTGGCTTACGCTATCGTAAATGCTTATAAAGAAGATAACGAAATCATCATTGAAAGTTTCCTCGATGGCACCGAAGTTTCCGTTGGTGTGATTAATTATAAAGGAAAAATTACGGTGTTACCTATAACCGAAATCGTTTCTGAGAACGACTTCTTTGATTATGAAGCCAAATATTTGGGCAAATCACAAGAGATCACACCTGCGAGAATATCGCCTGAAATGACCGCAAAGGTTTCGGCTGTAGCTCAAAAAGCCTACGAAGTTTTAAAAATGAGCGGTTTCTCCAGAAGTGAATTCATTATCGTAAACGGCGAACCGCACATGCTGGAAATGAATACCATTCCGGGATTAACCACCGAAAGTTTGATTCCGCAACAAGCCAAAGAAGCCGGAATATCCCTGACAGATTTGTTTACAAACGCATTGGAATTGGCTTTAAATAAATAAAAGTTTCAAGTTGCACAACATTAACCTGAAACTTGAAACCTGAAACTTGAAACCTCTAAACTCACAACCACTTAATCATGAAAAGAAAAGCAGTTTTCCCCGGTTCATTTGATCCCATCACCTTGGGCCATTTTGATATTATTAAAAGAGGTATCTCGCTTTTCGACGAAGTTGTGGTGGCCATTGGTATTAATGCCGATAAAAAATACATGTTCTCTCTGGAAGAACGAAAAAGATTCATCGAAGAAGCCTTTAAAAACGAACCCCGAGTTTCGGTGATTACTTATGAAGGCTTGACCATTGATTTGTGCCGAAAACTGGACGCCCAATTCATCTTACGCGGGTTGAGAAATCCGGCCGACTTTGAGTTTGAAAAAGCCATTGCCCATACGAATAGAAAATTATCCCAAATAGAAACGGTCTTTTTACTAACCGCTTCGAAAACTTCTTATATTTCCTCAAGCATCGTACGCGATGTCATTAGAAATGGCGGAGACTACACCGTTTTGGTACCTGATAGTGTGGTGGTTAAAAAAGAAAAGTAATGAAAGTACTTTCTCTTTTATTGCTGATTTCGTTGACTTCTTTGGCCCAAAAAAAAGATGCTTACGCGACGTATTTTGAAAAAGGCAACGGCAATCAAACCGCTGATTACGCCGAAATATTGCGGTTTTACAACCAACTTGATGCTGATTTCGAAACGATAAAAACCCAAACTTTCGGAGTAACCGATAGCGGAGAACCGTTGCGCGTGGTGATCTTTGATACCGATAAAACTTTTGATTACCCATCCAAACCCGAGAAAATTTTTCTGCTCATCAATAACGGTATCCACGCCGGGGAACCCGATGGCATTGATGCCACGATGCAATTGTTTCGCGATTTGGCTTTGCAAAGAATTGCCGTGCCCAAAAATGTGGTGGTCATTGCGATTCCCGTGTACAATATTGGCGGTTTGTTGAACCGAAACAGCACTTCAAGAGCCAATCAAAACGGTCCGGAAGCATACGGTTTCAGAGGAAATGCGCGCAACTTCGATTTAAACCGCGACTTCATCAAAAGCGATACTCGTAACACCCAAGCTTTTGTACAAACTTTTCATCATTTTTTCTGCCCTGATATTTTTATCGACAATCACGTGAGCAATGGCGCCGATTACCAATACAAACTCACCTACATCATGACCGAACCCAAACGATTAGGGCCAACATTAGGTGAATTTGTCAAAACCGAAATGACTCCGGCTATTGTAAAAGATTTACAGCTGAAGAAAGTGGAAAGCACACCGTATGTCAATGTTTGGCACGGCACTCCGGCTGACGGTTTTGCGCAGTTTAGCGATACACCCCGATACGCTACCGGTTATACTTCGCTCTTTAATACCATAGGCTATGTAGTGGAAACCCACATGCTCAAGCCATATGCGGAAAGGGTTAAAGTGACTTATGACTTTATGGTTTCGACTATCAATTATGCCGATAAAAATGTTACGCGCCTCAAAAACAAAAGAGCACAAAACCTCGAACAGTACCAGGCCGGCACCTCCTATCCTATCCGATGGACCATTGACAGCAGTAAGTTGGAAAAAATAACTTTCTTGGGCTATGAAGCCGGTTATAAAAAAAGCGAAGTGACCACCGGAAAACGATTATTTTACGACCGAAACAAACCCTTTAAAAAAGAGATTCCGTTTTACGGCACTTTTAAACCCACTAAAGAAATAGTCATTCCCAAAGCTTATGTGATTCCACAAGGCCAATGGAAAGTCATCGAATTATTAAAAGAAAACAAAGTAGCCTTTACAAGATTCAAACAAGACACTATTATAAAAGTTGAAAGCTACCATATTGAGGATTACAAAACGGCTAAAACGGCTTATGAAGGCCATTATCCGCACAATACTACTTCGGTTTCAACATCTATAGTCGAAGTGCCTTTTCGCCAAGGCGATTACCTGTTTCAAACGAACCAAGCCGGCGTGAAATATTTATTGGAAACTTTAGAACCGGAAGCGGTGGACAGTTTTTTCAATTGGAATTTCTTTGATACGATACTCCAACAAAAAGAAGGCTATTCCGATTATGTGTTTGAAGATACCGCTGCCGCCTACTTAAAACAACATCCCGAACTGCAAGCGCAATTGGCTCAAAAAATAAAAGAAGACAAAGCCTTTGCCGAAAATCCCGACGCGCAATTGGATTGGGTTTACAAAAACTCCCCGCATTATGAGAAAGCGCATTTGCAGTATCCGGTGTACCGAATTGTAGACTAAACCAAATCTTCATAAGCTTAGAAACTGACCACTG
>NZ_CAMLRU010000167.1 GCF_946482535.1 uncultured Flavobacterium sp. | reverse complement strand
TTTCGCATGATTTCTTCGGCAAAGTAAGCGAAATGACCGGTGACATTTGTGGTAAGGGTTTTTAAAGCCAAAACACCGGTGATATTCACAATACCGGCCACCAAAGACAACAAAGCCGCCAATCGCAGGTTGTGTAAAAAAGTACGGGCTTTACCTTGGTGTCTAAACATAGATTAAAAGTAGTTATAATTTATGTTCAGCAAAACCACAGCGCTTAAATTTTTCTGAAAATATAACTCTTACCGCCTTGAATCAAAGTCATTTGTTTATCGGCTAAAGCAAATTTCATTTTAATACCGGCTGTTATGAATTGAAAAGTATCGGCACTAACGGCATCCAAAGGAAACTCTACTTGTCCGGTAGCTTGAGCAAAAAGTTTATCCGATTTTCTGGAAACCTTAATGGTCATGGCCAATTCCTCGCTGGCATAACTGCCAAGGTATTTATCCAATTCTACTTCGGTTAAAGGTACCGTTTTAAAGTTGGGCATCTCAAAAGGCAAGGCATAATAAATACTTAACAAAGCAATCATAATTTGGTTGTTGTCAAAATTATTGCCATTTGAAGTTAAAGCTACAGACACGTTACTGTCCGGAAAATAATATAAGGCTGAGCTAAACCCGTCAATGCCGCCGGTGTGACCAAATCCTTTACGTTCATTAAACGGTACTTGGAAAACACCCATACCGTAGCCATCTTTAATGATGGTCATTTGTTCCAAACTCTTCTTAGAAATGATTTTTCCGGCGAATAAACTTTCTATAAAAATGGTTAAGTCGGTCGGATTAGAAACCACGGCTCCGGCGCCAAGCGGAATAGAAGGATCTGTTTCTTTTTCTGTTTCCCAGTTTTCATTATAGGTAAACGAATAACATTCATTTTTTCCTAAAATGATTCTATTGCCTAAATAAGTATTTTTCAAGCCCAGTGGCTTAGTGATTTTTTCGATTAAGATTTCCCCAAAGGGTTTATTGTATGTTTTTTCTAAAATATAACTCAATAAGATATAATTCGAATTGCTGTAGTCGGCTTTACTATCAGGTTCAAAATCGCTTTTAGTTTTGGCGATAATGGCTACCATTTCGGCTTGTGTCTTGGGCTGGGTGTAATAATTCCAATAATCACCGCTGTTGGTAATGTTATAAATCCCGCTTCGGTGGTTTAATAAGTTGGAAATTGTTATTTTTTTGGCATTAGGAATCGTCGGAAAGTAGGCATCAATTGTTTGTTCCAATGTCAGTTTTTTTTCTTCTATCGCTTTGAAAACCATAGCAGAAGTAAACATTTTAGAAATAGAACCAATGCGGTATTTGGTAGCGTTAGTAGCTCTCTTTTTAGAATACAAATCAGTTACTCCGACAGATTTGCTGTAAAGAATTTTTCCGCCCTCACTAATGACCACACTACCCATAAACTTGTTATTGCTTTCGAGGAGTGTAAATAAACTGTCTAATTTGGCATAATCATTTTGGGCAAAGGAAGTCGTAGTAAAAAGTAAAAAATACAGCGCAGTTACAATTCTAAAAGCCATGGTATAGTGTGTTTTGTTAGTAGCCGTAAAAGTACTAAAAAAGAGGATAAGAAGAAATAATCAAAAAAAATATCATTTTAAATTCCGTCAAACAAACCACTTCAATAAATGGAAAATACCCTTATATTTGGCCCAAACTATAACCACCATGAAAAAAATTCTATTGGCATTTTTAATGCTGTCCGGTGTAAACGCGTTTTCGCAATCCACAGATTTAGATCCGTTTGACCTTAATTATTCCTATGTGGCTTTGCCTTCGAAGCCTATTCTAGACAAAAAGAACCGAACCTATTCTTTTGTAACCAATGTTGATCGCAATCTGCAATACAACAAGCCTAAATATTTTATTGAAAATCAGGTGACCATTTCAGGTTTTGAAAAAAAGGAAAAAAACGGCTATTTGAGTGTGGAAGTGGTATTGCAAAATCCGGCAATTACCAAAAAAGACATTACTACCAGAACAAGTTCTTCAAAGGATAAAAGCGGTAGAGTAACCAACAAGTATTACTACACCGTTGAATATTCATACACCCAAGACGGGAATGCCAAAGTAGTGAGTAATGATGGAAAGGTCAATAAAATAATCAACTTTACGGCTCAAAAAACGGCTAAAAGTCAGGAATACGAAAGCTATACTCAAGCGGAGAGTTTCCAATACGGCATTTATAATTTGATCAGAAACAATTACACTAACGAAGTTGTCAATACTTTAAATAATGAATTGAATGACGAATTCGGTTACCCGGTAAAATCGGGTACCGATAAATTGTGGATATTGGCCAACAAAAAACACCCGGAACAATTGGCCGAATACAATGCGTATTTAACCGTAAAAAATGCATTCGACCGAATGAATTTTGCCGAGCCAACCGCCGATATCGAAAACGAAGTCAAAGACGCTATTGCTTATTTTGAGTCGTTGCCAACCAAATACAACCAAGACGAAAAAGCCCACCGTAAAATCAGATACAGTGCTTATTTTAACTTGGCTAAGATTTACAGTTTGTTAGACAAACCTGCCAAGTCAAATGAGTATTGTCAAAAACTAATAACCAATGATTATGACAAATTTGACGGCGAATCAATGTTAAAAGCCAACAATGAATTGCTTACACTTTTCAAAGCCAATCAAATTACCAATCGTCACTTTACCGTTGACACCAAAAACTTTGTCTTTGAAGAAAAGCAACCGGCTTACGGCAACAACACTTCCAGCGCACCGGTAACCAATGCACCTTATAGTATAGAAACCGATCAAAATTATATCTTGGCTTATATGTTGACCATTAAAAAAGATACTATTGCCGGTTATATGCACAAAAGCAGAGCTATGAATTTAAGCGAAGCCATAACAGTAACCGTAAAAGATTTCCAAGGCAAATTCTCGGAAAGAAATTTCAAAGCCAATGAAGTTTCTCGTTTGATTTTGAGCAATGGGGAAGAATATGCAACAGTAGCCTTCCGCGTATCGGTTGATAATGGCGGAATGACTATGGCATCGGCTACTAAAAAGTTCGCCAAAGAAATGTACGTAGGCAAGAAAATCAGTGTTTACCAATATTTTAACGGAGAAGTAATTATTAAAATGGCCAGTGAATCTGAGGGCAAATCCAATGCTTCCGCCGGTTGGATGCTCGGTCCGAAAAAGCGATTTGAAGAAATGGCCAAAGGCTGTCCATCGCTCTTAGAAAGAGTTGACAAAAAGGAATTCAAAAACAATCTCGAAAGCATACTGTCGTTTGCAGAAGCGCTTGAAGCTTGTAAATAAATAAAAAAAAGTCTCTCTTTCGAGGGACTTTTTTTATATCAATGATTCAGTTTTTTATGCTTTAATAAATAGGCCGAAGTCTGATAATAAGCTACAGTTTCTTTAACCAAATCTTCTCTCAAAACAGTCAAAGGCTTTTCTTCAAAATGAGATTGAAACTCGGCTTTGATTTTGGGTTTGGGTTGTGAAACCAATTGAAATTGTTTCACTTTCTTCACCGGAGAAATCACCGTCAGTACATTGTCTTTAATCAAGCCTAAATCTTGATAAGTAGCTACAAAAGCTCGAGGCTGATATTTCGGATTGAAAACATCTTGTCCGAAAAACTTACTTTCATATTTAAAATTCAGTAAGCCGTATACGGTAGGCATCACATCAATTTGCGACATCAATGTGGTGTTGTGTGCCGGTTTTATAAATCCGGGAGCATAAACCATAGCGGGAATTCGGTATTTGTCTAAAGGCAATTCGGTTTTTCCTGAGCTGGAAGCGCAGTGATCGGCCAGTATTACAAAGACCGTGTTTTTAAACCAAGATTGCTTTTCCGCCATTTTAAAGAATTGAGATAAAGCATAATCAGTATATTTAACACCGCCATTTCTGGACTTAGCCGAACCCGAAATATCTATTTTACCTTCCGGATAAGTAAATGGACGGTGGTTGCTTACCGTCATAATATGGTTAAAGAAAGGTTTGTTTTGACTCGCTTCGCGATTCATCTCTTTAATGGCTTTGTTGTACATATCTTCATCGCAAACTCCCCAAATATTGGCAAACGTAATTTCTTCGGGACTAAAGCTGTTTTTATCAATGATGTCATAACCGTTACCACCAAAAAAATCGCCCATATTATCAAAAAAAGCATCTCCGCCGTACATATATTTTACGGCATAACCTTTTTGCTTAAAGACATGTCCCGTTGAGAATTTGTTTTTATTGTCGGCTCTTTTTACCACACTTTCGGCAGCGCTTGGCGGTAGGCATAAGGTTACGGCTTCCAATCCGCGAACGGTTCTGTTACCAACGGCATATAAATTGGTAAATTGCAAACTCTTCTCAGCCAATGAATCTAAGAAAGGCGTAATGTGCTTTTCATTGCCGTATTCAGTCATGAAATCTTCGCTGAGACTTTCAACCGTAATCAGTACTACATTTTTGCGAACTTCAGCCGAATCAACGGATGCTGTTCGCAAAGTATTTTCGCCTTCAATTCCATCCAATTGTTGTCTCAATAAGGCAAAAGCTTCCGGGTTGGGAATCGTTTTGTAAAACTTATCAAACTCTAATTCATTGTTCATAAAAGCATTATAGAATTTATACAAACCATTAGCTTCAAGCTCGTTCACATAAACATTGGCATTGTTTTCCTGCTTGGCTAACATTGGAACCGCATAAAGAGAGCATACCAACAGCAAGGTATAAACACCTAATCCTATAAATTTATCTTTTAATGTTGGTAACTGATTTAAAAAAGGTTGGGAACGCTTTACAATGAGATAAGTAATCACAGCAGTAATCAAACCAACACCCATAAACAAAGGAACCACCGGATAGGATTCCATAATATTACCAATTATAGTATTGGTGTAAACCAAATAATCTACAGCAATAAAATTGTAACGTACGCCGAATTCATTCCAAAAGAAAAACTCACTAACTGCATTTTGCACTATTACCAAAACAAAAATAAAAACAGCTATAGAGAATAACAGTAATCGCAACGCTTTTCGATGCTTCGGCAAAAATAACAATAGTCCGAAAAGAATGGTTTTCAAGGCAATAAAACCAATCCCTATTTCAGGTAATGAACCTCCGTATTCATTGAGAATCGTATTGAAAAAGGAGACGTATAACAACAGCAAAACCAATCCGCCAAAAATAAGATAACCCCAAGGTTTGTCATATTTGGCATCGGACAAAAACAATAAATAAAGCCATAAAAAAGTACTGCCAATCACAAAAACCAATAAGTCTGAAAAAAAACCGAGTCCGAATATCCTCAAGACTTCCGGCCAACTAAAATCAGATTGGGTGATAGGGAGAAAGAGTAAGACCAGCCTAAGGATGAAATTGGTAATAATAAATAGAAATAACAAACTAATAACAGGAGAATGTTTTTTAAAATAATTCATGCAGAATCAAGGTTTAGGTATTGTTAGCTTTAGAACATTTTAAAGCGTAAAAACCCTAAATTAATATTTGCTTAAGAAAAATAATCT
>NZ_CAMLRU010000166.1 GCF_946482535.1 uncultured Flavobacterium sp. | reverse complement strand
GCCGATTGGACAAAGCCAGTGAAGGTTTAATTTTTATGACCAATGACGGCGATATCGTTAATAAAATTCTACGCGCCAGAAACAATCACGAAAAAGAATACATCGTAACCGTAAACCGACCGATAACTGACCGTTTCATAGAACGTATGGGCAACGGTGTTCCGATTTTAGATACGGTAACCCGAAAATGCAAAGTAGAGCAAATCAGCAAATACGTTTTCAAAATCATTTTGACCCAAGGCTTGAACCGTCAAATTCGTCGCATGTGTGAATATCTCGGCTATGAAGTTACTGCCTTAAAAAGAATTCGAATCATCAATATTTCCCTTGACGTTCACGTTGGTCGCTATCGTGAATTAACTGATGCTGAAATCAAACAATTGAACCAACTCATCGCACCCTCAAGTAAAACCGAAGAAGCGAGTTTGCCGAAATCAAAAACCAATTTCAACAGCAATAACCATAAAAAACGCTAGATGCTTAAGACCATTTTATATATCGCTTTAGGTGGCGCTATTGGTAGTGTATTGAGATTTTTGACTACTGTTTTGGTGTCTAAATTTTGGCCGAATCATTTTCCTTTAGCCACTTTTTTGGCGAATATTATTGGTTGCTTTTTGATTGGATTGTTTATCGGCATTTTAGAAAAAAACCAGTTGGCCGACAGCAATCTGAAGTGGTTTTTAATTACCGGTTTCTGTGGCGGCTATACGACTTTCTCGACCTTCGGAATGGAAAATTACAACTTGTTCCAAAATCAAAATTCTCTTTTGGCTTTCGGGTATATCGGTTTGAGCATTTTACTCGGACTTTTTGCGGTTTGGTTCGGACTTTTTGTCTCCAAATAATTTCCAATTCCTGAAAAAAATGTAACTTCGCCCTCTATGAAAAAAGAAGACATTTTTGCCATTCAACAATTATTGGCTACGCCTAAAAAAATTGCGATAATACCACACCGTAGCCCCGATGGTGATGCCATGGGTTCAAGCTTGGCTTTGTATCATTTTCTATCGAAATTGAATCACAAACCTACTGTGATTTCTCCCAATGATTTTCCGAATTTTTTGGCTTGGTTACCTGGCTCTGAAACGGTGATGATTTATGAAAATGACAAGGCGAATTGTGCCCAAATCATTAAAGAAGCTGAAATAGTTTTTACTTTAGATTTCAATGCACTCCACCGAACCGGAGAAATGGAACATGTTTTGAATAAAGTAATCGTGCCGATGATTATGATTGACCATCATCAAAAGCCCGACAATTATGCTACTTATACTTACTCTGATACGATTTTTGGTTCCACTTGTGAGATGATTTACAATTTCATCAACTTTTTAGGCAACAAAGATTTAATCGATAAAACTATTGCAACTTGCATCTATACCGGAATCACTACCGATTCAGGTTCGTTTCGCTTTCCGTCAACTACGGGAACTACACACCGAATTGTAGCCGATTTGATTGATTTAGGCATTGACAACAGTGACATTCACAACCAACTTTTTGACAACAATTCATACAATCGTTTGCAACTTCTGGGAAGAGCACTTCAAAACATGAAAGTTTTCCCCGAATACAAAACCTCTTACATCACGCTTTCCCAAAAGGAATTAGATGAATTTAAATACGAAAAAGGAGATACTGAAGGTGTAGTCAATTATGGTTTGACCATTAAAGGCATACATTTTGCGGCCATTTTTATTGAGCACAGAGATGAGAATATTATAAAAATCTCTTTCCGTTCCCAAGGTAATTTTGATGTCAATCAATTTGCCAGAGACCATTTCAACGGTGGCGGACACATAAACGCAGCCGGAGGAAAATCATATGAAAGTATGAAAGAAACCATCAAAAAATTTGAAAATCTAATTTCGAAAATAACCATTTAGCACATGAAAAATACAATCAAAATAGTTGCTTTACTACTGGTTTTTGTTACGATGATAAGTTGCAAACAACAACAAGCCCGCATGCCTATTTCAAGATCATCGGGAACTTTCATGAAAGAATCTATTGAGCGTAACAAAAAACTGGTAGCCGGTGAAGAAGCTAAAATTGATTCCATCATCAAAAGCAATCCTCAAATCAAATACATTGCTTCAAAAAAAGGCTATTGGTACCATTATGAAAGCAAAAACGAAACCGATACCCTTCGCCCTAAAAAAGGAGATGTAGCCAATTTTGATTACGAAATCAAAGACTTAAAAGGCAATGTTGTTTACTCTGAAGTGGAATTGCGACCGCAAACTTATGTGGTTGACAAACAAAATATCATGATGGGCTTGCGTCACGGCATCAAATTGATGCGCAAAAACGAAAAAGTAACTTTTCTTTTCCCTTCCCACATGGCTTATGGTTACCATGGCGACAACAAAAGAATTGGCTCAAACGAACCGCTGATTTGCACCGTAACTTTGCACGATTTTAAACCTGAAACCAAATTAAAAACCGAAAACTAAAACAAAAAATGAAAAGAATTATTGGTCTTTTTCTACTGGCAATATCCTTAATGACCAGTGCTTGTAAAAACGAACATAAAAACCTAAAAGATGGTTTATACGCTGAGATTGTCACCTCAAAAGGAAGCATCATTGTTAGCCTCGAGTACAAACAAGCTCCAATTACTGTAGCCAATTTTGTCACTTTAGCAGAGGGAAATAACCCTTATGTAATGGCAGACTTAAAAGGCAAACCGTTTTACAACGGTACCGTTTTCCACCGTGTGGAAAAAGGATTTGTAATTCAAGGCGGTGATCCATACGGAAACGGTTCGGGTGATCCCGGTTATATTTTTAAAAATGAAATCAGTAATTTGAAACACGACAAAGCCGGTGTATTGGCCATGGCCAACTCAGGTCCGGACACTAACGGATGTCAATTTTATATCACCCAAAAAGCAACACCGCAATTAGATGGCGGTTACAGTGTATTTGGTCAGGTAGTGGACGGAATGAAAGTGGTCGACTCTATAGAAATAAATGATGAAATTTTAGAAATTACCATTATCCGTAAAGGGGAAGATGTCAAAAAATTTGATGCCTTAAAAGTGTTTACAGATTATTTCAAAAAAAATAAGACCTCTAAAGAGCAAAAAGCAGCTTACTTTAAAGACCTCAAAAAATCGGCCAGTAAATTACCTTCGGGTCTGACCTATAAAGTCCTTCAAGCCTCTTCCTCTCAAAGTCCGAAACCCGGCACCACGGTATTACTTAACTATTCAGGCTATTTAGAAGACGGAACACTTTTTGATACCAGCGATACTGAAGTAGCCAAACAATTTGGCACTTATGATGAACAAAGAGCCATGCAAAACGGTTATTCCAAAATACCTTTTACTTTTGGCGGACAAAACCAACTGATTCCGGGATTTGTTGAAGGAGTAGCAAAATTGAAAATAGGGGAAAAAGCTGTACTTTTTATCCCTGCCAATTTAGGATATGGAGAACAAGGTGCCGGAAATGTAATTCCGCCGAACGCCAATATCATTTTTGAAGTAGAACTATTAGAACAATAAACACCAATTAATTCACTAAAATCATGAAAATAAAATTAAGTCTTCTTTGCTTGCTTGTCTTTGGACTAACAAGTACCGCACAAACAAAGAAAAAACCGGTAGCCACAAAACCACAACCTGTAGCTACTGCTAACGCTACAGATGGTATTTTTGCCGAGATTGACACCGACAAAGGTAAAATCCTATTACAATTAGAGTACAAAAAAACACCGGTAACCGTGGCCAATTTTATTTCCTTAGCCGAAGGAACAAATGCTTCTGTTGCAGATGCCAACTTAAAAGGAAAACCTTTTTACAACGGATTGAAATTTCACCGTGTGATTGCCGACTTCATGATTCAAGGTGGTGATCCTGCAGGAAATGGTTCAGGCGGACCAGGTTATGCTTTTAAAGATGAGTTTGTCCCTGATTTAAAACACAATCGTGCAGGTGTTTTGTCTATGGCCAATTCCGGACCTAAAACCAACGGCTCACAATTCTTCATTACACACAAAGAAACACCATGGTTAGATAGTAAACACACTGTATTTGGTTATGTTATTAAAGGACAGGAAGTGGTAAACGCAATCAAGCAAGATGACATAATTAAATCAATAACCATAACCCGAAAAGGTGCTGAAGCCGTGAAATTTGACGCTCCGAAAGTATTTGCCGATTACATGGCCAATAAACCATCGGAAGATGCTAAAGAAGCCGCCATTGCAGCAGAAAACAAAAAAAAACAAGCCGAAGCGGAAGCGCAAAAACAAGCCGAACACAAAGCTAAGTACGGACCTGTTTTTGCCGCCAAATCGAAAACACTCTCAGAAATAAAAGCTACAGCCACAGAAACAGCTT
The DNA here is from genome assembly GCF_946482535.1 of uncultured Flavobacterium sp. The sequence continues at coordinate 1,173 of NZ_CAMLRU010000166.1, read as the reverse complement.
CCGGATTAAAATACAAAATCATCCAAAAGGGAACTGATAAAAAACCGGCTGAAGGTACGACTGTTTACATTCACTACGCAGGCTATTTAGAAGACGGTACATTATTTGACAGCAGCTACGAAACGGTAAATAAAGAGTTTGGCAAGTTTGATGAATACAGAGCCAAACAAAATGGTTACCAACCGTTCCCATTCCAATATGGAAACAAAAGCGGTTTAATTCCAGGTTTTCTTGAAGGATTGAGTTTTATGAACTTTGGAGACAAAGCAGTTTTATTTATCCCATCGAAATTAGGTTATGGTGAAAGAGGTGCCGGTAATGTAATTCCGCCTAACTCTAACATTATTTTTGAAGTTGAAATGCTGGAAACCGCTCCAGTAAAAAAATAAAAAATTATTTTTCTAAATAAAAAAAAGAGTCCGTTTGGACTCTTTTTTTTATTCTTTTTTATGCATAAACAAATAATAGACCGGTATTCCTAAAGCCACAATGATCAAACCTAAACCGGTGTTGACGGTGTCATAAATCAATAACGCCACACAAATCGCTGCGGTCAGCACTATATACAAAGCCGGAATGATTGGATAGCCAAAAGCTTTATAAGGTCGTTCGGCATCGGGTTCTTTCTTTCTTAGGATAAAAATTCCGTAGATGGTCAGGATGTAAAACAACAGAGAAGCAAAAGTAGCATAAGTCAACAAATCGCCATATCTACCGGAAATACAAAGTATACAAGCCCAAATACATTGAAACCAAAGCGCTCTTTCGGGCACATCATGTCGGTTCAATTCACCGGCCTTTTTAAAGAATAAGTTGTCTTTGGCCATCGCATAAAACAATCTTCCGCCCGATAAAACCAAGCCACTGTTACAACCAAAAGTGGAAACCATAATCAAGGCAGCCATTACAAAAACACCGATGTTGCCCATAATCATATTGGCAGCGGCCGCTCCTACTCTGTCTTGAGCAGCGAACATAATTCCGTTTTCCACTACTGAACCGTCAGGAATTCCGTTTAAAGGCAATAAAGCCAGATAGGCCACATTGGCTAAAATATAAATCACGGTAACAATCAAGGTTCCTAAAAATAAACTTCTGGGAATATTTTTCTTCGGATCTTTAATCTCTCCGGCTATAAAAGTCACATTGTTCCAAGCATCACTCGAAAATAAA
>NZ_CAMLRU010000165.1 GCF_946482535.1 uncultured Flavobacterium sp. | reverse complement strand
CGTTCAACTAATAACGAGCAGCTCGCGAAACTGAAAAGTCTTTTTATTGCTGATTTTTTGGCTACTCGATTACAAAACAATCCAAGTAGCTTTGCAATGGCCGGATTTATTAGGGAGATGGTTTTTATTATTACTTTTTGCCTTGCTTTTTGTTCCGCTATTTTATTTTTTAATTCAACTTTCAAAGAATTCCTAACCCGTTTAGAAGTAAGCTAATCAACATGATACAAACTGTGATATTTGATATGGATGGTGTAATTGTAGATACCGAACCGGTACATCATTATGCTTACAATCAACATTTTAAAAGGCTCAATATTGAAGTAACGCCTGAAATGTATGCATCTTTTACCGGAAATTCCACTAAGAATATCTTTGAGCGATTAAAAGCGCAATTCAATCTTGAAGAAGAGGTTGGTACTTTGGTAGAAACCAAGCGTCAATTATTTAACGAAGCTTTCGATCAAAAAGAAGATTTATATTTGTTGGATGGCGTTGAAGATTTAATTAAAGATTTGTATGCCAATGGTATGCAGTTGGTTTTAGCTTCTTCATCGGCTAAGGTAACCATCAACAGAATTTTCAATCGCTTCCAATTGCACCCATATTTTAACCATATCGTTTCAGGAGAAGATTTTCCGAAGTCAAAACCTCATCCGGCTATTTTTCAACACGCTGCTTTTTTAGCACAAACACCTGTGGAAAACTGTATCGTGATTGAAGATAGCACTAATGGAATTTTGGCGGCAAAAGCGGCTGGAATTTATTGTATCGGATATGATAGTTTTCATTCCAAAATGCAGGATTATTCTAAGGCTGATAAGGTTATCAGTGATTTTAAAGAATTGAATTATACTATGATTCGTCAAATTAAGAACTCATGAGAAAACTGTTAACCCTCTTAGCTTTATTCATTGTTTCCTTAAACGTTTGTTCACAAGAAAAACCCTTTTGGAACGAAATTAAAGCTTTCAAAACCCAAGACAGCATTCAAAAACCGCAAGACGGAATGCTACTGTTTATAGGCAGTTCATCATTCAGATTGTGGAAAACAATTAAAGAAGATTTTCAAAATGAAAATATCCTCAATCGTGCTTTTGGCGGTGCTACTTTGGAAGATTTGATTTATTGGCAAAAGGAAGTGGTTTTGAATTACAAACCCAAAAAGATTTTTATTTACTGCGGTGAAAATGATATTGCGAGTTCGGAGACAATAACCTCTGAAATCGTTTTTGAACGCTATAAAACCTTGCACACTACACTAAGAAAACAGTTCCCGTTAACCCCGATAATATTCGTTTCTCTTAAGCCCAGTATTTCAAGATGGGGCATGAAAGACAAGATGATGGCGGCTAATAATTTAATTAGTAATTATTTGAAAAACGATAAACAAGCAGTTTTTGTCAATATTTGGGACATGATGTTGCAAAATGGCGAACCAAGGAAAGATATCTTCATCCAAGACAATCTGCACATGAATGCTAAAGGTTATGCTATTTGGACCAAAGCATTGTCTTCTTTGGTAAAAGATTAAGTTTAGACATTATCCGGTATAGTGTGTTTTTCCAAAACGCGTTTACCGTCTTTCTTAACTTCCTCTTTTTTACGCATTCCCCAAAAGAAATCGGAGGACATTTTTCGGGCTTCTTCTAAGTTAACAAGCGGTAAAGGATAATTAACGCCTGGCGTAAATTGATGGAAGACTTGTTCAATAGGAGTTAGTTTCCAAGGTTCATGCACAAAAGGAACCGACAATGTCGCTAATTCGGGCACCCATTTTTTTATAAATAGACCATCTTCATCGTGTTCAATAGAATTCTTCACCGGATTGTATACGCGCAAAGTATTAATTCCGGTAACACCGGCTTGCATTTGGATTTGCGGGTAATGTATGCCGGGTTCAAAGTCGAGGAATTGTTGGGCCAAATGCGGACTACAATTTTGCCACGGTTGAAACAAATGGTGCGTATAAAAAGAAACCACCAAAGCCCTCATTCTAAAATTCAAATAGCCGGTAGTATTGAGACATCGCATACAAGCATCTACAATAGGTACACCGGTTTTGCCTTCGGTCCAAGCTTGGTGCCAAATCGGATTTACTTTTTGTTGTAAATTGCGATAGCCTTTATTTACCGCTACAAATTCCATTTCACATTCCATTTCAAATTTTTGAATGAAGTGTGCTTGCCATCTCAAACGCGAAGCAAAATTGGCAATTTGACGTTTGTATTTTCCGGTTTGTGCTTGCCGCATAGCTGCTTGATAAACCTGCCTCACGGATAAGTTTCCCCAAGCAATATAGGGGGAAAGTCTGCTGCAACCTTTTCGAGCCGCTTCCGGTTTTGAGATGTGTCGACTGTAATTGTCTACTCTGTCTTGTAAAAAAGAATTCAGGTAACGAAGACCGGTATTGGTTCCACCTTTTTGGAAAGGTGTGTTGGGGTCAGTTTTTAATTGAGGAACCGAAAAATACTTTTCTATTTCTTCCAGTTCACGGTATTTGATAAAACTTCGTCTGTCGGCTTCAAAACGAAAAATCGGTTTGGCCATAAAATCATACCAATCTTCTTTCCAGTTTTTGCGGTTTTGTAATCCGCGAATCACACCGTTGGTAATGTATTCATGCCAAGGAATTCCATGGTCTCGCAGCAATTCGGATACTTGTAAATCTCGATCAAAAGTTCGTTTGATTCCGGTTTCTTGATGGGAATAAACACCGCTTATGGGAATGATGTTGATTAGTTTTTGGAAGACTGTCGCTGCTTCTTCTTCCACAATTAGGATTTGAGTATGATAGGGAAGCAGTTCTTTTTGTAATTCTTCTAAGGATTGTTTGATAAAATCAAAGTGCCTTTGACTGTAATGGATGTCATTGATTAGAGAAGGCTCAAAGATATACAACAACAAGACTTTTCCCTGAGACTGTAATGCTCGGTAAAGCGCCTCGTTATCTTGTAATCGCAAATCTCTTTTAAACCAGACAATGTTCATTAGCCAACGGCTTGTTTATAAACAGTTAAACATTTTTCACGCGCTTCTTTGTGGTCTACAATGGGTTGCGGATAGTCTGATGAATGCAACTCGGGAATCCATTTTTTGATATAGAGTAAGTCTTTGTCAAACTTTTTGATTTGTTCGGTTGGATTAAAAATTCTGAAATAAGGCGCCGCATCCACACCGCTTCCCGCGGCCCATTGCCAATTGCCTACATTACTGGCTTGTTCGTAATCTAATAGTTTTTGGGCAAAATAAGCTTCACCCCAACGCCAGTCAATTAACAAATGTTTGCACAAAAAGCTGGCCACTATCATTCGCACCCGGTTGTGCATGTGTCCGGTGGTGTTTAATTCTCGCATGCCGGCATCTACAAAAGGATAACCGGTTTTACCTTCACACCATTTTCTGAATAAATTTTCATTGTTATCCCATTGGATGGCGTCATATTTTGATTTAAAACTTTTGTTTGCGGTATGTGGAAAATGCCATAGAATTTGCATAAAAAACTCGCGCCAAATGAGTTCTTTGAGAAAAGTTTCGTTCTTGCTTTCTAAAGCTTTGGCCACCATTTTCCGAATGGAAACAGCTCCGAAACGAAGATAGATGCCAAGATAGGAAGTCTTATTCAAGGCCGGAAAATTACGGGTAGCTTCATAGTTGTCTATCAATGTATCCGAAATGTCATAAGGTGTAACTTTTATAGCAGACTCTATAAAACCGATGTCTTTCAAACTTAAAAATGGATAGGAGTGAAGTGCTATTTTGTCCAGATATGCTTCAGAATTGTAGTGGGTTAAGTTGATTTTTTTGAAGTTCTCTTTCCACTTATTCGAATAAGGTGTGTAAACCACATAAGGAGAACCATCATCTTTAACTACTTCGCTTTTTTCGAAGATTACTTGGTCTTTACTGGTTTTAAATTCGATATGGTATTCCTTGAATAAATGATATAATTCTAAATCGCGTTTGCGCGCATAAGGTTCGTAATCGTGATTGGTGTAGACCGTTTCGATTTTATTTTCGGACAGTATTTTATTGTAAACTTCAAAAGGGTCACCATAAAAAACCGCCAGAGATTTGCCTAACTTTTTGAGATGCTCCTGAATTTTGGACAGTTGCTCATGAATAAAAGTTACACGAGCATCATCTTTAGGTAATTGCGAGAGAATGTTTTCATCAAAAATAAAAATAGGCAATACTTCCTCACCACTTTTCAAAGCGTGATAAAGACCAACATTATCTTCTAATCGCAAATCGCGTCTAAACCAAAAGATGTTCATTAGCTTGATTTTGTTTGAAAGTTTAAAAGTTTAAATTGGTTTAAAGTAGTTGGAGTGATTAAACAATTTTAAACAACCTTAAACAATATTAAACCACCCTAAACTACTAATTATTAACCAATAAAGTTGACATTCCGCCATCAACATGGAATATCTGTCCCGAAATCCAACTGCTCTTATCGCTTAATAAGAAACCTGTCATTTGTGCCATATCTTCCGAAGTGCCAACGCGTTTTAACGGATGACGTTGGGCCGACTTTTCTCGTTTTTCCTCATTGCTCAAAAATTTCTCTGCCAAAGGCGTATCGGTTAAAGACGGTGCTATCACATTGACTCTGATTTTTGGGGCATACTCGGCAGCTAAAGCTTTGGCAAAACCTTCAATAGCGCCTTTGGCGGCTGCTACACTAGTGTGAAAAGGCATGCCCATGCTCGCGGCAACCGAACTGAATAATACAATACTCGATTGTTCTGTTGCAGTTAAATTTGGTAATACAGATTGAATTACTTTGACCAAACTGATAAAATTGATTTGCAAATCACTCTCAAAAGCTTCCGGCTTTAAACCGCGAAACGGTCGAAGGTTAATACTGCCCGGACAATAAACTAAGCCGTGAATGGTTTCGGGTAATTTTATGGTATCTAAAGTATCGGTAGAAGCATCAAACGGAATATGAGTAATATTCATTTCTGCAATGGCTTCATTGGTTCTGGAGGCTATAAACACTTTGTTTTCATATTGCAATTCTTTGGCGATAGCCAAACCAATTCCGTAAGAACCTCCAATCAATAATATATTTTTCATTTCTATTGTGCTTTAAATTCTCCAAAAAGTTCAATTAATTTTGCCCTGCGATAATCGAAAATCTGTTTGAGTTTTGGTTTTACTAAAAAAGGGTGTACCATTTCTCCCAGAATACCCATAGGAAGTTTATAATCTACAATGTCTTCCATTTCAACACCGCCCGGTATTTCTTTTAGGAAATGTTTGTGGTGCCAAAGCGCATAAGGACCAAAACGTTGCTCATCAACAAAGTACTTCCGGTCGATTACATGAGTGATTTCAGTAACCCATTTCATTGGAATTCCAAAAATCGGCGTTACTATATATTGAATGATTTGTCCGGCAAACATTGGTCTGTCGTCACCTGAGAGTGTTTTAAAACCCATGTAATCCGGAGTGATGGTCTTCAAGTTTTTAGGATCGGAAAGAAATGCCCAAGCTTCTTCCATGGTTATAGGTAATTTTTGTTTACTGCGGAGCGTATATATTTTCATCTTTTAAAGATTTTGGCAAAGGTATTAAATGTTTAACAAAATTCAACATAAGTTAAACAAAATTGTACTTCATTTAAGTTTATATTAACACTTACAAGCAGAACAATTTGTAATTTTGAGCAAACTAAAACAAACATTATGAGAAAAATTATTTTTGTATTGGCTATGATTATTGCCAATTTTACGATTGAAGCTCAAGTTAAAACACC
>NZ_CAMLRU010000164.1 GCF_946482535.1 uncultured Flavobacterium sp. | reverse complement strand
TCCTCGTTTTCCAGTTTTTCAATGTGCTTTTCCTCTCTTGCGGGGTGCAAATATAAAAATCTTTTTTCTCCCAATCCAAATAAAAACACACCCTTTTTGAATCTTTTTTTTAAATCCCTGAAAACATGCTTTTTGGAAATCCCTTTTTAAAATTATTTAACAAACACAAACCCAAAGACCGCTATTTAGCCCCGATTGGAGTGGAAATCCTCGAAGAGATTGGAACGGAAAGCGGGAATACGGACCGCCAATATGACCCGAACCTTTCGCTCCTGATTAGGCATTATTCGAAACGAATGGATTTGGACGGCGTGATTTTAGTAATAATATAAGAAGGAATCAGCAAAACCAGGAGGCAAATCACTACTGTTCCTATATTGAGAAGTAGGATGTAGAACAAATTGATATCTACCGGTGCTTCGTTGACGTAATAACTTTCGGGGTTTAGTTTGATGATGCCGAAGTATTTTTGAAGCAACAGCAAACCTATTCCGATGATATTTCCCCAAAGCAATCCTCTTCCTATTAGGTAGGCTGCGTTGTAAAGGAATATTTTTCGGACGGTCCAATTGTTGGCACCGATTGACTTCAGAATACCAATCATTTGGGTTCGCTCTAAAATTAAAACCAAGAGTGCGACAACCATATTGATAGTAGAAACGGCTATCATAACAATTAGGATAACGACAATATTGAAATCAAATAGTTTGAGCCATTCGAAGATGTAATAGAATTTTTCAACTATGGTAACGGAGTCGAGTGTGGAAGCGGTTTCAGCATAGACTTGTTCTCCTTTTTGTTCTATTTGGGTAAAATCGGACACAAAGACTTCAAAAGAACCGATTTCGTCCGGTTTCCATTTGTTAATTCTTTGAATGTGTCGTATATCCCCAATGACATAACCGGCATCGAACTCCTGAAAGCCCGAATTGTAAATCCCGACTATCTTAAAATTGCGCAAGTTATAGCCTTCGCTGTTTTCTTTCATAAAGTAGGTTACAAACTTATCATTGAGTTTCAATCCTAAACGGTTGGCGAGGTATTGAGAAATCAAAACTTCTTCATTGAGGTTGGTTTTGAAGTTGGGCAATCTGCCTTCAACCAAATACTCTTCCAGATTGGAAGTTTCGTAATCTTTACCAACACCTTTGAAAATAATCCCTTCGAAAGCGGTTTCGGTTCTTATGATTCCCGCTTTGCCGGCTACCGCTTGCACATGGGTAATGCCGTCAATGTTTTTGAATTTCGGGTAAAAGCTTTGGTTAATTGAAATGGGTTTGGTACTCACATCGGAATTGTTGTCATTGTAACCCGAGATGATAATATGGCCGTTGAAAGCAGAAACCTTTTGGCGTATTTTTTGTTGGAGCCCAATACCGGTAGCGATGGAGACAATCATCATAATCATACCCAAAGCAATAGCCGTAATGGCAATTTTTATAATTGGCGCAGAAATACTACTTTTATGGTCTTTAGCAGTAATGAGTCGTTTTGCTATAAAATATTCTAATTTCAATAGTATGATTTCAAATTTGGTGTTCAAAAATACAGTTTTATTCTCGGTTTTGCTAATGCTTTCGTGTGGAAGCAATAAAGGACAAGGGATAAGGGATAAGGGAAAAGAAACTCCGGCTGAAATTACTATGTCAACCATAAAGACAGGCGCTGATAACGCTCAGACCTATCTTCCTTTGCTGAAAAACAAGAAAGTCGGTATAGTGACCAATCAAACCGGAATCCTTTCCAACAAAATCCATGTGGTGGATTTTCTTTTGGAACAAAAAGTCAACGTTCAAAAAATCTACGCACCGGAACACGGTTTCCGTGGCACAGCAGATGCGGGCGAATTAATTAAAGACGGCAAAGACACTAAGACCGGTTTGCCCATCATTTCTTTATACGGCAATAATAAAAAACCCAAACCCGAACAATTGAGCGGTATTGACGTGATGGTTTTTGATTTACAAGATGTCGGCGCACGATTCTACACTTATATTTCTTCGTTACATTATATCATGGAGGCTTGTGCGGAAAACAATATTCCGTTGGTTGTTTTGGACAGACCAAACCCCAACGGTGCTATTGTTGACGGACCGATGTTAGAAAAAGAACACAGCAGTTTTGTGGGCATGCATTCCATTCCGTTGCTACATGGCATGACCATTGGCGAGTATGCCCAAATGATCAACGGTGAAAAGTGGTTGAAAAACGGCATTCAATGCAACTTGACTGTAATTCCGTGTTTGCATTACCAAAGAGAGATGCCTTACTCTTTACCCGTAAAACCATCGCCTAACTTACCCAACGACCAAGCCATTAATTTGTACGCCAGTTTGTGTTTGTTTGAAGGCACCAATGTAAGTGTTGGTCGTGGCACCGAAAAACAGTTTCAAATATATGGTTCGCCTTTTTTGCCTAAAAGCAATTTCAGCTTTACTCCAATACCGAATTTTGGTGCCAAAGAGCCTGTACACAAAGACCAATTGTGTTACGGAGAAGATTTAACGAAAATTGAAAAGGTAAACCGATTGGAATTGAAATGGTTGATTAAAGCCTACAATACCACTTCAGACAAAACCAAATTCTTTAATGATTTCTTTACCAAATTGGCCGGAACCAAAAAGCTGCAACAACAAATTGAAGCCGGAACTTCGGAAACCGAGATTAGACAAACTTGGGAAAAAGGGTTGACTGATTTTAAAGTAATGCGTAAAAAGTATCTGATTTATTAGCGATTGCCTTTGGCTATTTTTTTAAAAAATTGAACCAAACAATAAGGCGCAAAAAACGCAACCAATAAGAACACATAAATCACCAAAGACAACATGAACACTTCAAACATTTGACAAGCAAGTGAGTTGATGGGTTGATCGCTGTCTATCCAATAACCAAATAAGGCGGTAGCTAAAGAAATAATATAAACCAACAATAAATAAAACGATATCTTTTTCATAATGGGTTTTATTAAAAACGAAAAAGCTACAGATTTATTATACTTTTACTTCTATATTCGGATTGATTTTTAAAAGTTCCTGAATAAATGCTTCTCTTTCTTTAGGGGAAATCAGCACTTCATCATACTTATTGTAAACCACGGCAATTCGGTCTAACGATAAAGCCGGTGAGCTTAAAGGATTATGGGTACTGTATATTTTTTTAATCGATTTGATGTCGATTTTAGTCAACCAAACTTGGAGATGCTCGCCCTCGATTTTGTATTTGATGGATTTAAACAGCAAGAAAACCAAACTTAAAACTCCGAATGACACTGAAAACATCACATAATCTTTGCTCAAAATCCCTTCAATCATCGGATAACAAAACACTACAAAGATGACGATGATTAACCACCAGTCGATTTTTGATTTATACACTTTCATAATCTTATAACGGTAATTTCTTCTTCATTTCTTCTACTATATTGTAAGCTGCCGGACAAATCGCCACATTCTTCAAAGTCAAATCAGATATCTGTTGAAACTTCTTTCGGTCGGTATGCGGAAACTCTCTGCAGGCTTTCGGACGAACGTCATAAATCATACAATAATTTTCGTTATCCAAAAAAGTACACGGCACACTTTGCAACACATAATCTTTATCTTCATCTATCCGCAAATACCGGTCAATAAATTGCTGCGGCTTTTGTTTCAAATGTTTGGCAATGCGCTCAATATCCGCCAAGGTAAATAACGGACCGGTGGTTTTACAACAATTCGCACACTGTAAACAATCGGTTCGCTTGAACTCGGCTTCATGCAAATCCTGCATCACATAATCCAAATTCTTAGGCGTTTTCTTTTTGAGCTTGTCGAAATACTTTTTGTTTTCGATATGCTTATCTTTGGCTAGCTTTTGGATATTGTTCAAAATTTGTTTCAAGTTTCAGTTTTCAGGTTGGTTACTGCAAAGTTAACAACTTTGAAACTTGAAACTTGAAACCTTAAACTAAAATTAATGAAAGATCTTTTCGGCCAAGCCATCCTCGATTTTCAAACCCACAACGCTCCGGAAGATTTGGTTACCGAAACCAACATCTCCGAAGCCGATGAAATGAGTGTCGAGTATCTTTTCCGCAGCTATAATGACATGCCGAAATTGGAAAAGCAAGCACTACAACTCGCCAAAGGCAAAATCCTAGACGTGGGTTGTGGCGCGGGAAGCCACAGTTTGTATTTACAAGCCAAAGGTTTTGACGTTACAGCAATCGATATTTCACCTAATGCTATCAAAGCTTGTCAACTTCGCGGGGTAAAAAAGGGTCGAGTTCAAAATTTACTGGAAGTCGAAAACGACAAATTCGATACCATTTTATTATTGATGAACGGTACGGGAATTTTTGGCACTTTAGCCGAAACTTCAAAATACTTGTTGAAACTAAAATCGCTTTTGAATCCAAACGGGCAAATCCTGATTGACAGTTCCGACATTATTTATATGTTCGACCAAGACGAAGACGGTGCTTATTTGGTTCCGGCCGATGGTTATTATGGCGAACTGACATTTACCGTTGCCTACAAAGGCCAAACCGAAGACACTTTCCCTTGGTTATATCTCGATTACAACACCTTGCAGAATGCGGCTCATGCCAATGGTTTAGCATGCGAATTGGTACTCGAAGGCAAACACTACGATTATTTGGCTAAGCTTTTTTAGAAGCTGTTTCCGGCTATCCGCGCTACATGGTAGCCAGCTTCTATCCGGGCTAGGGTTTTAGGCTTGTATCAAATCAGTCGTTTTGATAATATCTTCCAAGGCTTGGTACAACACCTCCAAATCTTCTTGAGAATTATAGGCATTAATCGAATACCTCAAATAAATATTCCCATTCAAAGGCATCACCGGAATTTGGATTTTGTATTGATCGTAAAGCAGTTCTTTAAGTTCACTTGGCTTTGAAGTCTTCACCGGAATACTGGCCATTTGCCCTAAAAATTCTTCCGTAATTGGCGCTAACGGTTGGGTGTTTAGCAAATCACAAAAGCGTTGGTAATTGGCAAACACGATTGCTTTACAGACTTGGGATTGTGCCTTCCAATTGTTTTGTTCTAAAAAGTCAATCACTTTCGGCGTACACAAAAAAGCGGAATGGTCATTCGTTCCTTGGTATTCGTGGTAATCCAAAAACCGATTTCCACTGGGTGCGACACTTTCATAACCCCAACTCACCACTAACGGATCTAAATCGTCTTGGAATTCTTTTTTAACATATAAAAAGGAGCTGCCTTTGGGTGCCAACATCCATTTATGCAATGTTCCGGTATAAAAATCGGGATTCAAATCGGTTATATTTAAATCAATATGACCGGGAACATGCGCGCCGTCTACTATTGTAATCAAACCTAACTCCTGTGCTTTATCGCAAATCTCTTTGACCGGAAAAATCAAAGCTGTCGAACTGGAAATCTGATTCAGAAAAACCACTTTGGTATTCGAATTGTAGCCTTTCCAAAATTCTTCAATAATTTGTTCTTTGGATACAATAGGCAAACTAATAGGTTGACGAACATACTTCGCCCCTGATTTTTTACAGTAAAAATGCCAGGTTCTGTCCATAGCGCCATATTCGTGATTGGTGGCGAGAATCTCATCGCCGGGTTGCAGGTTCAAACTTCTCATGACCGTATTAATCGCCACCGTCGGATTGGGCACAAAAAAGAAATCTTCTTGTGAACAACCAATAAATTTAGCCAATGGCGCTTTGGCTTCTTTTAAATATTCCGTTAATTTTTTCACGATAAATTGCACCGGATCGGATTCTAATTCACGTTGGTATCTT
>NZ_CAMLRU010000163.1 GCF_946482535.1 uncultured Flavobacterium sp. | reverse complement strand
TAGTTATCAAACGAAATTCCGAAATCAATAAATGACTTGCGAATAATTCCGTCATATTTATCGATTACTTGTTGCGGAGTGATGCCTTCTTTTTTGGCTTTCATGGAAATGGCTACGCCGTGTTCATCGCTTCCGCAAATAAATGCCACGTCTTTTCCTTGTAACCTCAAATAGCGCGCGTAAATGTCTGACGGCACATAAACTCCGGCCAAATGCCCGATGTGAATTGGACCATTAGTATAGGGCAAAGCCGCTGTAATGGTATATCTTTTTGGATTTTCTAACATATTCAGATAAATAGAGTGCAAAAATAACTTTTTAGCCACGAAATCCCGAATTAATTTTGGGATTTGTTTACTTTTGGTACAGCCAATTTACAATCATTTTTGATTCATGCGAATCCTTTTAATCTTAGTTTCACTAATTACATTTTCTTCTTATTCCCAAAAAAAGATGATTACACCACCATATCTTCAAAAAGGCGACACCGTTGCCATCGTTTCCACTGCCAGAAAAAACATCGACGACAACTTAAAACCAACCATTGACATGCTCGAAGGTTGGGGTTTGAAAGTCAAAATAGGCAATACCATCGGGCTAGATTATTACCAATTGGCCGGAACGGATGACCAACGCGCAGCCGATTTTCAGGAGCAAATGGACAATCCGAATATCAAAGCGATTTGGTGTGTTCGTGGTGGTTATGGTACGGTGAAAATCATCGATAAATTAGATTTTACCAAGTTCCAACAAAACCCAAAATGGATTATCGGTTTTAGCGATGTAACGGTTTTACACAGTCATTTGAACCGAATGGGCATCGAATCTTTGCATGCCATTATGCCGGTAAGCGTCGCCAGAGCTACAGATGAAGCCAAGAATTCACTGTGCACGGCTTTATTCGGCGAAAAATTGCAATACACTTTAGACTGTGATGCGCTGAATCATTTAGGCAAAGCCAAAGGCGAACTGGTTGGTGGAAACCTATCTATTTTATACAGCTTGTTAGGCTCGGAATCGGCAATAGATTGTCATGATAAAATCCTTTTCATTGAAGACTTAGACGAATATTTATACCATATTGATCGTATGATGATGAACCTGAAACGCAACGGTTGTTTATCAAGTTTGAAAGGGATCATAGTTGGCGGCATGACCGAAATGAAAGACAACGAAATTCCATGGGGCAGAAATGCTTTGGAAATCATAGAAGATACTACCAAAGGGCTGAACATTCCAATTTTATATAACTTTCCGGCCGGACATATCAGAGACAATCGCGCTTTGATTTTCGGCAGACAAGTTACGATGGAAATTACCGCCGAAAAAAGCAAAGTGGTTTTTGAATAAATGGCACAGCACAACGAATTAGGCAAATTTGGAGAAGAATTGGCAGTAGATTTTCTGCAAAAGAAAGGCTATGCTATATTGGAAACCAATTGGACTTTTCAAAAAGCTGAAGTTGACATCATTGCCCAAAAAGACAATATCTTGGCCGTTGTTGAAGTTAAAACACGCTCTTCTATCGAATATGGTTTACCGCAAGATTTTGTAAAACCCAAGAAAATCCAGTTGTTAGTCAAAGCCGTAAATGAATATATCATCTCTAATGATTTAGACGTTGACGTTCGGTTTGATATTATAGCCATTTACAAAGAGGAAAATAATTATAAAATGGATCACATAGAAGATGCTTTCTATCATTTTTGAATAAACAAATCTTAAAATCCCGAATTATAAATAGTTTTCAATTGATTTTGAATAACTTTATACTCAAAAAAACAATTAGCATGAAAAAAGTTTTACTGTTAGCCATACTGTTCCTCGTGAACTTTGTCGGAGCACAAAATAAAATTGCCCAAAGAGTTGGCGAGCTGCAAAAAATGAACGCCGATTTCAAACCGGTTTCAGTATTATCACCGGTTCAAAATGGGGTGAATGATGAAGTAAATAAGGTGGTTGAAGAAGCAACTTTGGCAACATTGGATATGTCAAAATTGAATGTGATTACAGCCAATCGATATGAAACTATTGAATTGAAAATCCCTTACCAAAATCAGGAGATTTCACTTCTGTTATACCAATCAAACCCTTTTGTTGAAGGTTTTCACGTGGATACCGATAAGGCCAAAAATATCCCTTATGAAAAAGGAGTTTACTATCGCGGGATTATCAAAGGCGAAACCAATTCCGTAGTATCTTTCAACTTTTTTAACGGAGAACTCAACGGAATTTTTTCAAGTGCCGAATTGGGAAATGTGGTGGTTGGAAAATTAAAAGAGCCAAACAATCAATTGAACTACATTGTTTATTCTGACGCTAAAATGAAGGTTTTTAATGATTTTGATTGTCATACCAAAACAGATGCCTATGTTCCTTCACCGGCTCAATTCAACAGAAACGGCAATAGTGTTGAGACCAATCGATGTGTTGCTTTTTATTTTGAAATTGACAACAATCTTTACATTGAAAACGGAGAGAATACAACCACTACGACCAATTGGATGACTTCTGTTTTTAATAATATCCAGACTTTATATGCGGCGGATGGTGTTTCAACAGGGCTAAAATCAATATTTATTTGGACGGATTTAGATCCATTTGAAGGCGTTGGAACTACTTCTGCAGCCTACTTAACTTCCTTTAGAAATTTCACACCTATATTCGATGGAGATGTGGGACAGCTCGTTGGAATTGACGACGGAGGTTTAGGCGGTGTTGCCTATTTGAATACTTTATGTCAAACTAATAACCACAGTTATTCTGATGTAAATTTTAGTTTTTCAACAGTTCCTACGTTCTCTTGGACCGTTCAAGTAATCACTCACGAGTTTGGTCATTCCCTTGGTTCACCGCATACGCATCAGTGTGTTTGGAACAGTAACGATACGGTTATAGACGGGTGTGGGCAGCAAGCGGGCTATGGCGACAATAGTTGTCCCCAAGGGCCAATTCCTTCTTCAGCGGTTAAAGGAACTATAATGAGCTATTGTCATTTGATTTCAGGTGTCGGAATTAGTTTTAGTAACGGATTTGGTCCGCAACCGACAGCTTTGATTGTAAACAATGTTAACAGTAAAACTTGTTTGAGCTTAGATTGTATTAATTTTTGCAGTAACAACGTAAGCGATATCACCACCACGAACCTTACCACAAATTCTGCCGTTATCACATGGACGGATAACAGTGGCACAAGCAGTTGGCAAATCTCTGTAACTCCTTTTGCAACAACTACGCCTAATTGGGTGACCGTAACCACTAATAGTTATTCAGTATCAAGCCTAACGGCAAATACCTACTACAAAGTAAGAATTAGACCAATCTGTAATGATATTGATCCGGTCATCAGAGAATTGGTTTTTGCTACCAATGCGGCTAATTTCTGTTCCGGCACTCCTTTTACTGATACGGGAGGCACTTCAGGAAATTATACCGACATGGAAAACTGGACCAGAACCATGATTCCTTCTAATCCCGGATTGAAAATCAGAGTAACTTTCAGCAGCTTTAACCTCGAAGAAAATTTTGACTATTTATACATTCATGACGGTCCTTCTACAGATTATCCCGATTTGACTTTCGGAAACGGTTTGACCGGAAATGTAAATCCGGGTCAATTCAATTCAACGGCTACTGACGGATCACTTACCTTCAGATTTTATTCTGATGAAGGTGTAGTGACTTCGGGATGGAATGCTACTATTACTTGTACGGGAACTTTGGGTGAAGAAGAAGCTGATTTTATAGATTTCAGTTACTATCCGAATCCTACCAATGGAAATGTAACCATTACTTCCAAAGATCCAATCTCGGAAGTTATTGTTTACAATGTTCAAGGCCAATTGTTATTCAGCCAAACAATGAACGATATGACCACCAATATCGATATGTCGTCTTTTGCCGGCGGCACTTATTTCTTCAAGTTGAAAATCAACGGTGTCGAAGCCAATTTCAAAGTACTGAAAATGTAATCACCATATTTATTCCTAAAGAAAAAGCCACTCAATTCGAGTGGCTTTTTTAATTTTTCATCAGTTCCATGAACTCTAACGCTCGGGAAATGGATTTTACATTTTCAAAAGTGAGCAACAATCGCAAACCGTTTTTGGTTTCTTTCTCTTTCATTTTACAGAGATTGCCGTGTTGTTGTACAAATCGCAACACTTTAGAAAATTGTCGAGAATTATAATAGTCCGATTGTTGGTCGGATACAAAATAACCAATGAGTTTGCCTTGCTTCATCACGATTTTTTCAATACCCATGTGTGTGGCAATCCATTTTATGCGAATACTGTTCAACAACGCTTTGGCTTCTTTAGGCAATGGCCCGAAACGGTCAATCAGTTTATTCTCGTAAGCAATTAAGCCTTCTTCGTCTTTGATATTGCCTAATTCGTTGTACAAATTCAAACGCTCTGAAATATTATTGATGTATTCATCCGGGAACAACAGTTCGAAATCGGTGTCGATTTGTAATTCTTTGACGTATTCTTTGGTGTCGATGTCGCTTTCGGATTCGTATAGTTCTTTGAACTCGTTTTCTTTCAGCTCTTCGATGGCTTCGTTCATGATTTTTTGGTAAGTTTCAAATCCGATTTCGTTAATAAAACCGCTTTGTTCTCCGCCCAATAAATCTCCGGCACCGCGAATCTCCAAATCTTTCATGGCAATATTAAAACCGCTTCCCAATTCGCTGAATTGTTCTAAGGCCTGTATGCGTTTACGCGCATCTTCGGTCATGGCTGAATACGGTGGACAAATAAAATAACAAAACGCTTTCTTATTGCTTCGACCAACTCTTCCTCGCATTTGATGCAAATCAGATAAACCAAAATTATTGGCGTTGTTGATGAAAATCGTATTGGCATTCGGCACATCCAAACCACTTTCAATAATCGTGGTCGCGACCAACACATCAAAGTCGCCATTCATAAAACCTAGCATCAGTTCTTCTAATTTAGTGCCTTCCATTTGACCGTGACCAATACCAACTCTTGCATCAGGAACCAATCGCTGAATCATCCCGGCAATTTCTTTGATGTTTTCGATTCGGTTATTGATAAAAAACACTTGACCGTTGCGTTGGATTTCATACGAAATGGCATCGCGAATCAACTCTTCATTAAATCCAACCACTTGCGATTCGATAGGATAACGATTCGGCGGTGGCGTGGTAATTACGGATAAATCGCGGGCCGCCATCAATGAAAATTGTAACGTTCTCGGAATAGGTGTTGCGGTTAAAGTAAGCGTGTCTACATTCGCAGCGATAGTTTTGAGTTTGTCTTTGACGTTGACGCCGAATTTTTGTTCTTCGTCTACAATCAGCAACCCTAAGTCTTTAAACTGTACATTCTTGTTCACCAATTGGTGTGTGCCAATGATAATATCCAATTTTCCGGAAGCCAATTCTTCCAGCGTTTGGGCTTTTTGCTTTGCGGTTCTAAATCGATTTAAATAACCCACTTTTACCGGCATGTCTTTCAAACGTTCTGAGAAAGTACGGTAATGTTGGTAGGCCAAAATAGTTGTTGGCACCAAAACTGCGACTTGCTTGCTATTGTCCACCGCTTTGAACGCCGCACGAATAGCCACTTCTGTTTTCCCGAAACCTACATCACCACAAACCAATCGGTCCATCGGACGATCTTTTTCCATATCGGCTTTGACGTCTTGAGTGGCGGTGATTTGGTCGGGTGTATCTTCGTAGATAAAGGAACTTTCTAATTCGTTTTGCAAATAACTATCGGGCGCAAATTGGAAGCCTTTTTCCAATCTTCGCTTGGCGTACAATTGAATTAAGTTGAACGCAATGTGTTTGACACGCGCTTTGGTCTTTTGTTTTAAGGCCTTCCAAGCATTCGAACCCAATTTGTAAATCTTGGGCGGCGTACCGTCTT
>NZ_CAMLRU010000162.1 GCF_946482535.1 uncultured Flavobacterium sp. | reverse complement strand
GTAGCTTTATCTTATCCCGAAAAAGTACAGCGTGTTGTGGCCATGAGCGGCTATTTTAATCCGGAAATTGCAGTTGATGATTATACCGAAAATGATTTTAGTCACTTAAAAATATTTGCCTCACACGGAACGGTTGACCAAGTCATTCCGGTTGAATGGGCTCGAAAATCAATTCCAATGTTACAAGTGTTAGGTGTTGAAATTGTATTTAAAGAATATATGGTTGGACACGGTGTAGCACCGCAAAACTTTTTCGATTTCAAACATTGGTTAGCACAATAAAAAAGTCCCGATTTCTCGGGACTTTTTTATTATTCTTGTATGTCGCTTCCGGTAATTTTTTTACCCATTTCACCATCGCCTGAAAATTTGATCTCGGTTCCTTTTTTCAAAACATAGCCTTTCCATGGTACCAATTGCCAATCTTCAAAAACCCATGGCTTGCCTTCGGCTAAACGAGTCAGTACGACCGAGTTGGTTTCGTTAGGCAAAAAGACTTCCGCCTGATTCAAATCTTCGCTAAAAAGTACGTAAGCGCTTAAGGTTTCGTCTTCATTCTCAGGTTTGTCAGCCGGATTGAGTTGGATTCCGGTATAACCTTTAACACATTCCTTATTCATCTTTGACCAAATATAACCCGCTGTTGCCAAACATCCGTGTTCATCTTTATCGTTCACCACAGAAGAATCTTTCGCGGCTAAAGGCAGATTCTCATCTTCGGAATCTGTATTCTTTTGATCTGTCAACTTACAAGAGAACAGTATAATTGAGGCGATTAAGAGTAGAGAGAGTTTTTTCATGCCTTCGTTTTAGTTTAATTGTTCAGGGTACAAATAGGAATTCATAATTTCAAAAGAAACCGTTTGGTCTTCATTGACAAAATATTTCAACATTACTTCACCCCAAAGCTTACCATTACTGTAGTTAGCTATAATCCAGCGGTGATTTAATAACTTCACTTTATTGATGATAAACTTTTGCTCTCCCATGGTAACCTGGTCGGTATATTTATTTCCGGCCGGATCATCGTTGTAAGCCAAAAGGGCTTGGGTAACTTTTTCAGAGAAAGTTTTAATATCATTTTGATTCAAATAATTCAGCGCTCTGTCATTGGCTTCCAAAGAAAAATAATTAGCCTCATACAGTTGGTCTGTCAACTTAGTGATACTGTCATTCATTTTTTTATTGCCTTGCTCAGTTTCAGGTTTAGATTGGGCAGCTTCTTTTGAAGTGAAATATTTATACGTAAATATATTCATCAAAACAGCAATGATAAACAAGTATAGAAACAATGATTTCTTCATAATATTAAATTGTAATTTTCAAATTGTCGTAGGCTAAAAACACGTTTGGCGGCAACCTTCTTTGCACTTCTTCATGAAAACCTATGAGGTGACTGATATGGGTAAGATAAGCACTTTCCGGTTGTACCAAATGTATAAAATCTAAAGCTTCCTGCAAATTAAAATGTGAATGATGTGGTTCTTCCCTCAAAGCGTTCACTACCAATACTTTTACTCCTTTGATTTTTTCAACTTCGGCAGCGTCCATACTTTTCACATCGGTTAAATAGACAAAATCCCGTATTCGATATCCGAAAACCTGCAGATTCCCGTGATTGGCGTTAATAGGTGTAATTCTAACGTTGTTAACCGAAAAGTCGTAATGGTTTTTTACTTCAAATACCTCTACACCCGGCGCTCCCGGATACTTGTTTTCGGTTTCAAAAATATAATCAAAACGCTTGGTCAAGTTTTCTAAAACCCTTTGGTGTGCATAAATAGGAATGTCTTTTTTTTGGCGAAAAAAAAACGGGCGAATATCATCTAAACCGGCAGTATGGTCTGCATGTTCGTGTGTAAAAAGGATGGCATCCAATTGAACACACCCGGATGTAAGCATCTGTTGTCTGAAATCGGGACCGCAATCAATAACCAAAGAAGTCTCATCAACGGTAACCCAAACCGAAACCCTTAAACGTTTGTCTTTAGGATCTTCACTTTTACAGACAGAATGATTACTTCCGATAACGGGAATGCCTTGAGAGGTACCGGTTCCGAGAAAATAAACTTGCATCATAGCACGGTTTTTGATGGGGTACTTTTGAAGTCTGATTTTAATAGTAATTTAATACAAAAATAGACTTAATTATCTTTTTATAAAATAGCTATTTTACTAACTTTGCAAAGAATCCTTACGCTACACTATGGACAATATTGTTTCTATTATAAAATTGAAAGGCGACAAAGCCATTGAGCAAATTCCTGCTATCAAAGATAAGGCATTGCGTATTAACCTAAATGAAAATATTTACGGAACCTTTGCGGAAATTGGTGCCGGACAAGAAACTGTTAGACATTTCTTCAGAGCCGGTGGTTCATCAGGTACTATAGCGAAAGCCATGTCGGCTTATGACAAAGATTTCAGTGATGCGATTTACGGTATTGAAGACGACGGTCGTTATGTAACCGAAAGTCGTTTGAAAAAAATGCTGAACCATGAAGTAGAGCTGATTGAAAAGCGTTTAAAAAGAGACAAACATCCTAATAAAATCTTCTTTAGTTTTGCCAATACCGTGGCTACCATTGACTTTGCTAAGCAATTCAAAGGGCATGGTTGGGTTGGAATAAAATACCAAGTAGAACCGGATGAAGATTATAATGAGATTATCCTTCATATTCGTTTCAAAGAAACTGATGCTCGATTGCAACAAGAAACACTTGGTGTTTTAGGGGTAAACCTTATTTATGGTGCCTTTTATAAATACAATGATCCCAAAAAATTATTGCGTTATTTGTACGACCACTTAGACAAAGACCAATTGGAGATTGACACCATCAACTTCTCAGGTCCTCGTTTTGCTAATGTTGACAACCGTTTAATGAGTTTGCAATTGGTTAAAAACGGCATGACCGATGCGGTGATGTTTGGTCCGGATGGGAAAAATATTTTACCGGCTTCTATTCTTTACAAAAAGAACATCTTAGCGTTGAGAGGAAGTTTCCGCCCGGTAACTCAGGTGAACATGGACATGTATGAAAAATCATTAAAAATGTTCCTCGAAGAGAGTAAAGTTTCTAAAGAAAACACCTTGGTGATTTTTGAAATCACGTTATCCAACTTGCGTTCGGAAGGAGAAATTGACGAAAGAGATTTTATGGACAGAGCCGAATTACTTTGTTCATTAGGTCAAACCGTGATGATTTCCAACTTCCAAGAGTATTATAAAGTAGTAGAATATTTCTCTAACTATACCAAAGCTCGTATGGGATTAGCCATGGGTGTTAACAATTTGGTAGATATTTTTGATGAAAAATACTATCGTCATTTGAGTGGTGGAATTTTGGAAGCTTTCGGTAAATTATTTTACAGAGACTTGAAAGTATTCTTATATCCTATGGAAGGCGAAAACGGAGAAATCATCACTTCGCAAAACCTTAAGGTTCATCCTCGTATGAAAGAATTGTACAAGTTCTTTGCTTATAACGGTAAAGTAGTAGACATCACTGATTTTGATAAAGATCACTTAAAAATCTTCTCTCGTGAAGTATTGAAAATGATCAGCAATGGCACTCCGGGATGGGAAAATTTATTACCAAAAGGAATTTCAGAAATTATCAAACAACACCAATTGTTTGGTTATGACCCGAATAAAGTATTGGAAAAAGCATAAACAAAAAAGCCAAGAATTAATCTTGGCTTTTTTTATTTCAATATCTGAGCGGCGTGAGCCTTTGTTTTTACCTCTGAGATCACTTCATCAATTACACCTTCTTCATTGATGACAAATGTGGTTCTGTGAATGCCGTCATATTCTCTTCCCATAAACTTTTTTGGTCCCCAAACCCCGAATGCTTCAATAACTGATTTGTCTTCATCTGCCAGTAGCGGGAAAGGAAACTCATATTTGGTCTTAAATTTACTCTGGGCTTTGGCACTATCAGCGCTAACACCCAGCAATGCGTAGTTATTGGCTTTAAAACGTTCAAAATTGTCTCTCAAATCACAAGCTTCCGCAGTACAGCCCGGTGTATCAGCTTTGGGATAAAAAAACACTACTAGCTTTTGGCCTTTGTAATCGGCTAAAGTATGAACGCTTCCGTCTTGGTCTGTTCCTGAAAAATTAGGGGCTTTATCGCCTTTTTGAAGTGTTGTCATTTTTAAAATTTCTGAGTTAATGCTTTGCTTAGTTGCTGGTTAATTTTAGTATTTTTACAATCCAAATTTAGTTAAAATGACCAAACAAGAACGTGCAACATTCGTTATAAATACGTTAAAAGATATTTACCCTGAAATTCCTATTCCACTTGATCACAAAGATGCTTATACTTTACTGGTAGCCGTTTTACTTTCGGCACAATGTACGGATGTTCGCGTCAATCAAATTACGCCACTGTTATTTGCAAAAGCTGATAATCCGTATGATATGGTCAAACTTTCGGTAGAAGAAATTAAGGAAATCATTCGACCTTGTGGTTTGTCTCCGATGAAATCAAAGGGAATTCACGGCTTATCTCAAATCTTAATCGAAGAACACAATGGTGAAGTGCCGCAGAGTTTTGCAGCTTTGGAAAGATTGCCGGCTGTTGGCCATAAAACGGCCAGCGTAGTCATGTCACAAGCTTTTGGCGTGCCTGCCTTTCCGGTTGATACCCATATTCATCGGTTGATGTACCGTTGGAATTTAACCAATGGTAAAAATGTACAACAAACCGAGAAAGATGCTAAGGCTATTTTCCCAAAAGAATTATGGAACGAGTTGCACTTGCAAATTATTTGGTATGGAAGAGAATATTCCCCGGCTCGAGGTTGGGATTTAGAGAAAGACATTATCACCAAAACTATAGGTCGCAAAGAAGTTTTGGCCGAATATCATAAAAAAACATCCCGATAATTATATCGGGATGTTTCTTAATTAGCTATTGATTCGAAGTTCATGTTGCCAACTTTAATAATATTCAATGCACAAGAATACTGAAGTATTAAACGTATGGTTTCTTTTTTAGGCAACATTTTTTTGGGTGCTAATTTTCTTTTAGAGTAGAGTTTTGCCATATATAAAATCAGTTTGTTTTGGATGTTTATATAGAAACGCAAAAACTTACTATTTATTGCCTAGGAAGGTAAATAAATTTTATTTTTTTCAATTACCTTTCTGAGATTTGTGATGGCATAACGCATTCTACCCAAAGTAGTATTCACGCTAACACCAGTGAAATCGGCAATCTCTTTAAAACTCATATCTAAAAAATAACGCATCATAATGACTTCTTTTTGGTCATGAGGTAATTTTTCAATGATAGTTTTGATATCAATTTCCACTTGATTTTTAATCAACCTTCTTTCAATATTTAAGGAGTCATCAGTAATTCTGGAAAAAATTAACATTTCATCGGTATCTCGATTCAACGGCATTTTTTTATCGTTGCGGTACTTGTCAATAATCAAGTTACTGGCAATACGCAAAACCCATGACAAGAATTTGCCCTCTTCATTATAATACTTTTTTGATTTAAGCGTATGAATCACTTTGAAGAAAGTTTCCTGGAAAATATCTTCTGTCACATCTCTATCCGAAACTTTGGAATAGATATACCCGTAAATTTTTGATTGGTGTCTATTGATTAGAATTGCCAAAGCGTTTTCATCGCCAGCAACATACTTATCAACTAATAGAGCATCCGGAAGTTGAGATTTAGCCATAACAATACCTTTTAGTGTAGGGTTAAAAAAGAGTTTTTAATCTAAAAAGTAATTGTCTTGTATAGGCAAATCGGGTTTGAGAGTTAATTATAAGCCAAATTTAACATAAAATTTATTTAAAAAACAAATAAAATCTGAAAAAAACTAAAAAAAACGGTGAAATCCCCGAACTATTATTGGTAAACTCTTATATAATCTATCAAAAATTCTTGTGGAAAAATTGAATTGTCTACATCATGTCCGCCAAAGTTACCACCTACTGCAACATTAA
>NZ_CAMLRU010000161.1 GCF_946482535.1 uncultured Flavobacterium sp. | reverse complement strand
GCGGCAATTAAAGTTTTAGGCGAAAGATAATTGGCCCAAATCGTCTCCGGGTTTTTCCCTAAAGGCGAAACAGAAGCTAAAGCGGTAATGGCAATTTTGGATTTCAACATGGTAAGCTATTGTGCGGCAAAGTTAGTTATTCTTTGGGAAAAGTAGGGAGTTTGGAGTGGGGAGTTTGGAGAGAAAATTTAACCGCCAAGTTCGCTAAGAAGGCGCTAAGAACGTTATGCCTTTGCGGACATTGCGTAAAAACTTTGCGCCCGTTGCGGTAAAATTATACCATCTCCACCGCTTGTTCTACAATACTGTAAACCTTTTCCAGTTGGGCTTCCGAAATAATATACGGCGGTAAAATATAAACGATGTTGCCTACCGGTCTTAAAATCACGCCGTGTTCTATAAAGAAATTGTAGAGTTTCATGCGCATCGAACCGTAGTAACTTTCGGCACTGTCGGTTTTGATTTCGAGGGCGAAAATCACCCCAAGTACACGAGTGGTTTTGACTTTAGGATGGTTTTTTATTTTTTGGGCGAAAGCCAAATGTTGGGCATTGATTCGCGTGATGTTGTTTTGTATTTCGGAAGTTTCGAGCAAACCGATACTGGCCAAAGCCGCGGCACAACCCGTTGGATTGGCTGTAAATGTATGGCCGTGAAAGAGCGCTTTGTTGACATCGTCATTATAAAAACCGTCGAAGATGGCTTGGGTAAAAGTGGTAATCGCCATGGGAATAGTTCCGCCGGTTAAGGCCTTAGACAAACACATCATATCGGGTTTGTTTACTAAATAATCGGAAGCAAAAGTTTTACCGGTTTTCCCGAAACCTGTCATGACTTCATCGGCTATGGTAAACACTTGGTGTTGTTGGCAAACGGCTATCATTTGGTCTAAAATAGCGGCTTCATACATCACCATCCCGGCAGCGCCTTGTACTAAAGGTTCAAAGATAAAGGCGGCGTATTCTTTGGTGGCGGCCAATTCTTTTAAACGTTGCAAACTCTCTGCTTCATTTCCTTGAGTTGGTACCGGAATGCGGACTACTTCGAGCAAAGAACCTTGGAAGGCTTCGGTAAAAAAAGTAATCCCGCTGGAAGCCATTGCGCCAAAAGTATCGCCATGGAAAGCGTCTTCGAAAGCGATGACTTTGGTTCGTTTTTCCCCTTGGTTGTGGTAAAATTGCAAGGCCGCTTTTAGGGCTACTTCCACTGCAGTTGAACCGTTATCGGAAAAGAAGATTTTCTTTTGGTTAGCCGGCAAAATCGACAGTAGTTTTTCGGACAATTCCACGGCTTTGTTATGGGTAAAACCACCAAACAATACGTGTTCTAAAGTGGTTAATTGCGTATAAATCGCCTCGGCTATAACTTTATTCGAATGCCCAAACGGATTGACCCACCAAGAGGCAATAGCATCGATAAATTCTTTGCCGTTCTCGTCCCAAAGCAAAGCGCCTTCGCCTTTGACAATAGCGGGCAATAAACCGGTGGTTTTGTGCTGCGTATAAGGATGCCAGTTGTAGAGTTGGTCTTTTTCGGAGAGGTTCATATCCTTAAAGTTTTAATAGATTTTCCCGAAACTTATCGGCATAATAAGAAACCACATTGGCATCGAAATAAGGTTCGTTGTCAATTCGACCTATAAATTTGGCGCCGGTTTTATTTAAGATAATACTCTCGGTCGCTTGGTTTTCATCGCCTGAGAAAATGATTCCGGCTACCTTTATCTTTCTGTTTTGCAGTGCTTCTATAGTTAGCAACGTATGATTGATACTGCCCAAATAATGGCGGGACACCACAATCACTTTATAATCGGGTTGGATTAAATCGATGACACAATCCTGGTCATTTAACGGCACCAAGACACCGCCGGCACCTTCTATGACTAAGTGGTTGTCTGTTTTGGGTTCAGTGATTTTTTTTAAATCGATGACAAAACCGTCAATAGCAGCCGCCAAATGCGGACTGGCGGGAGTATTCAATGCGTAAGCATTGGGATGGAAATGGGATTTGCTGTTAGAGATTTGGGATTTGACTTTATGCGTATCCGAAAGGGCTAAATCTCCGGCTTGTATGGGTTTCCAATAGTCGGCTTCCAAGGCTTGCGTTACTATGGCCGAAGCTACGGTTTTGCCTACATCAGTGCCGATTCCTGTGATGAATAATTTCATGGTATTAATTGAATTCGTGTTTACACACCTCACATTTATATTTGTGCCTTGCTTTGAAAGGGAACAAGAAAAGAAAGAACAAAATAAAAAAGTATAAAAATGACTTCCATCCCTTTATTGAGGTCATCATATCAATTTGTTCGCTACCGCAATTTGGGCATTGAATGGGTTGACTATTATCATCAATAGAATAGGGACTTATTTCCTTTAAAATTTCATTGGCTTTATCAACGTCTGCTGTTTTTACATATAATTTCACACCGCCAACGGCATTGCTGTAAAGCGGATTTGTATCAACAATATGATTGTCGCGTAAAAAAACTTCCACGCCGTGACTTTCTAATTTTCCTTGATAAATGATAGCTTCGCTTGAATATTGAAACCGTCTAAGCAATTGAAATTTTTCTTCTTCCATAATTAAAACACAAAAGTACTCAACAATTCCAAAATGGTTGTGATTTCTTTTTCTGAATTATAACTGTGCAAGCAAAAGCGAAGGCGTTCTTGTCCTTCGGGTACGGTGGGCGATAAAATAGGTTTGACATCGAAGCCTTTTTGCTGCAATTGGGTGGCGATGTGTTTTACTTTATCATTCCCCGGAATAATAGCGCATTGTATGGCCGATTTACTGTAAACAAACATAGGTTTTAATCCCAACCGCAATTTCTCTTGGTTGAAGAAAACGATATTAGATTTAAGTAGTGGCAGCACTTCTTTATCTTTTTCCAAATGCTTATAAGCTTGAAGAATGGTTGCTACACTATGAGGTGATAAGCCTGTTGTATAAATAAAGCTTCGGGCGAAATTGACCAAATAGCTTTTCAGTTCGGCACTGCCTAAAACAGCCGCACCGTGACAGCCCAATCCTTTACCGAAGGTCATGATACGGGCGAAGACTTTGTCTTGTAAGCCTAAACTTTGTACCAGGCCTTCGCCGTTTTCACCAAAAACACCCAAAGCATGCGCTTCGTCAATGACCAAGTAAGCGTTGTATTTTTCGGTTAAAGCAACGAGTTGTTCTATATTAGGACAATCGCCATCCATGGAGAAGACGGATTCGGTGACGATGTAAAGCCCCCTAACCCCCAAAGGGGGAACACAAAACTTGTGAATGATTTTTTCTAACGCTTCTAAATCGTTATGGGGAAACTTGAATGATTTGGCATGGCTCATTTGGATGCCGTCTCGGATGGAAGCGTGGCAGAGTTCGTCATACAAAATCACGTCATTGCGTTGTGGTACGGCACTGAAAAACCCAACATTGGCATCGTAACCGGAGTTGAAGATTAAAGCGGTTTCTGATTGGTGGAACTGTGCGATAAAACTTTCGGCAACTTCATATAACCCGTGGTTTCCTGAGATTAATCGGGAACCTGTGGCACCGTTGGTTTTGAGGTTATGGTCTAAAAGATATTGATGGACTTGATTGAAAATGCTTTCGCTATGGGCAAAACCGATATAATCATTGGAGGCAAAATCGACTAAATCCGTGGCCAAAGGCAATTGGCGCAAAGCGTTATGGGCTTGGCGTTGTTCGAGTTTGGCTTGAAGCGATTTTGGAAGTTTCATCACTACAAATATAATAAAGCAGAATGGTTTTTAGCCCGGATGGCAGTGGCATCCTTTTTCGTGTTCTCGATACGCGGTTGTTACCACACTCGAACTGACGAAAAAGATATAACGGACAGCCGGATTAGCTTCCAATAAAAAAGCCCGACATTACTATCGGGCTTCTTCTTTTATAGTGAATCGGATTAGTCGGCTAATACGATTACTTTGTTGTCTTTCATTTCAATAGTTCCTGAATTGATTTCCAAAGTGTAGTTTTGGTCGTTTACTTTGGTAAACTTTTCGGCTACTTCTTTGCCAAATTTAAAACTGTCGGCCGCGATTTTCACGGTGCCTTGTTTTAAAATAGAAACTATAGGTGCGTGGTTGTTCAAGATTTGGAACGAACCATCAACACCCGGTAAAGAAACCGAGGTTACTTCGCCTTTGAATAAGGTAGCTTCGGGTGATACTATTTCTAAAATCATTTTTCTAGTGATTAGTAATTAGTGATTGGTAATTAGCATCAACTGAATACTGCCAACTGCCAACTGCTAACTGATTAAGCTTCTGCTAACATTTTTTGTCCTGCTTCGATAGCGTCTTCGATGGTTCCTTTAAGGTTGAAGGCTGCTTCCGGCAAGTGGTCTAATTCACCGTCGATGATCATGTTGAATCCTTTGATGGTGTCTTTGATATCAACCAAAACTCCAGGGATACCGGTAAACTGCTCGGCTACGTGGAAAGGTTGAGACAAGAAACGTTGTACACGACGTGCTCTTGATACCGCTAATTTATCTTCTTCAGATAACTCTTCCATACCAAGGATGGCGATGATATCTTGTAATTGTTTGTATTTTTGAAGAATCTCTTTTACTCTTTGCGCACAGTTGTAGTGGTCATCCCCTAAGATTTGCGGGGTTAAGATTCTTGAAGTAGAATCCAATGGATCCACCGCAGGATAGATACCTAACTCAGCAATTTTACGAGACAATACGGTTGTAGCATCTAAGTGGGCAAAAGTAGTTGCCGGTGCCGGGTCGGTTAAGTCATCCGCAGGTACGTATACCGCTTGTACTGAAGTAATCGATCCTTTGTTGGTTGACGTAATACGCTCTTGCATCGCACCCATTTCAGTAGCCAAGGTTGGTTGGTAACCTACCGCTGATGGCATACGTCCTAATAAAGCCGATACCTCAGAACCTGCTTGGGTAAAACGGAAGATATTATCCACGAAGAACAATACGTCTTTTCCTTGGTCAGAACCGGCTCCGTCACGGAAGTACTCTGCGATAGATAATCCTGAAAGGGCAACACGTGCACGAGCTCCAGGTGGCTCATTCATTTGTCCGAATACGAAAGTAGCTTTAGACTCTCTCATGCCCGGTTTGTCTACTTTGGATAAATCCCATCCTCCATTTTCCATAGAGTGCATGAAATCTTCTCCGTATTTGATAATGCCTGACTCTAACATCTCACGAAGCAAGTCATTTCCTTCACGAGTTCTTTCTCCTACTCCTGCGAATACAGAAAGACCACCGTGACCTTTGGCGATATTGTTGATTAATTCCTGAATCAATACGGTTTTACCAACTCCGGCTCCACCGAATAATCCGATTTTACCTCCTTTGGCATAAGGCTCGATCAAATCGATTACTTTGATACCGGTAAATAAAACTTCGGTAGAAGTTGATAAATCTTCGAATTTAGGTGCGGCTTTGTGAATTGGCATTCCGTTAGCACCTTCTTTTGGTAAATCTCCTAAACCATCGATAGCGTCTCCAACTACATTAAATAATCTTCCGTAGATATCAGAACCGATTGGCATTTGGATTGGCGCACCTGTAGCGGTAACGGCTGTTCCTCTGCTCAATCCGTCAGTGGCTTCCATCGAGATGGTACGAACGGTATTTTCACCAATGTGAGATTGTACTTCAAGGATTAACTTTGAACCATTTGCGTTAACGATTTCTAAGGAGTCATAGATTTTTGGTAATTCAACACCTTTAGTATCAAATACTACGTCTACTACCGGACCGATGATTTGCGAAACTTTTCCTATTGCTTTTGACATTGTTTATGTATTTATTAAATAGCTGTTTAGGTTTGAAAAAAACACCTCTTTTTTCAGAGCGCAAAGGTAAATTTTCTATTTTGAAAAATCAATATTTAAACCGAGTTTTTTTCTTTATTTTTTATCGAATTAGCAATTAAAAGCTGACTGAGGGTGATGTCAAACAAAAAACCACCTGATTTCTCGGGTGGTTTTGGAAATATAGAAAATAGTTTGATTTAGAAGTT
>NZ_CAMLRU010000160.1 GCF_946482535.1 uncultured Flavobacterium sp. | reverse complement strand
TAAATTCGTAGGTAACATTACCTGCTATTTTTTTAGTTTGCATATCGGGAAATACGGCCGCGTTGCATTTGATAAAATCAACTTTCGCCGTTTGTTGGGCAAAAGATATGGCGGTAAACAATAGGAAAAAAAGCAGGCGCATTTGATAGGAATTATATTGTTACGAATATACAGAATTACACTTTATGCTCATCCCAATTTCAAATTAAAAAACTATCTTCGCTATAAGAATTTCTGATGATGTCTAACAATCTTCTCCAAACTCCTATCGAATACCTCAAAGGCGTTGGTCCGCAGCGCGGTGAGTTGCTACGCAAGGAAGTCGGCATTCACCGTTACGAAGATTTGCTTAATTTTTATCCGAATCGTTACATTGATAGAACCCGTTATTATAAAATTAACGAGCTGAATAACAATCCGGCGGAAGTTCAGATAATAGGCAAAATCATCAATATCAAAACCGTCGAATTCGGCAAAGCTAAAAAAAGATTGGTCGCCGTATTTGTGGACGAAACAGGACAAATGGAACTCAATTGGTTCCAAGGTCACAAATGGATTCGGGATACTTTGAAGCTCAACACGCCTTATGTCATTTTTGGGAAAGTGACTAATTTCAACGGTCAGTACAGCATGGCACATCCTGAAATGGAACTGCTGACCGAACACGAACAAAACCTCAGAACAGCCTTGCAACCGGTCTATCCATCCACAGAAACCTTGACCAATCGAGGGATTTCGAATCGGGTAATCAATAAAATGATGCAGCAGGTTTTTTTGGAAACCCAAGCTAAATTCACCGAAACTTTACCGCAATATTTAGTCGATGAATTAAAACTGATTCCGAAAAACGCCGCGCTGTTCAACATTCATTTTCCAAAAAGTCCGGAGCTTTTGGCCAAAGCGCAATTCCGATTGAAGTTTGAAGAGTTGTTCTTCATTCAATTACAGTTGATTACCAAAAACTTGGTCAGAAAACACAAAATCAAAGGCCATCCGTTTACCATTGTGGGTGAAAATTTCAATAATTTCTACCAAAATCATTTGCCGTTTGAACTCACCAATGCGCAAAAAAAAGTACTCAAAGAAATCCGAAACGACATGGGTACCAATGCGCAAATGAATCGTTTGTTACAAGGCGATGTAGGTTCGGGCAAAACTATAGTGGCTTTGATGGCGATGCTGATTGCCTTGGATAACGGTTTCCAAAGTTGCTTGATGGCGCCGACGGAAATTTTGGCTACGCAGCATTACAACGGTTTAACCGAATTGGCGAAAGACCTCAACATCAACATCAAAATACTGACCGGTTCCACGAAAACCGCAGAACGCAAAATCATCCATGAAGAATTGGAAAACGGCAGTTTGCATATCTTAATCGGAACACATGCTTTGCTGGAAGATAAAGTACAGTTCAACAACTTAGGCTTGGCCATTATTGACGAACAGCATCGTTTTGGTGTAGAACAAAGATCAAAACTTTGGCAAAAAGGAAGCCTTCCTCAATCCTTCCAAAGGAAGGAAGTTGAATATGTAATTCAAAAATATAAAACCGCTCGACCTTCAACATATAATTTATTAAAAGAACTTAAAGATCAGAACAAAAAAAATAACACTCAAGCAGAAATAGCCTTATGGGAATGTTTGCGAAATAAAAATTTGGCTTATAAATTCAGGAGACAACATATAATTGACTTATTCATTGTTGACTTTATTTGTATTGAAAAGAAACTCATCGTAGAAGTTGATGGTGGCTATCACAATGCTATTGAACAAAAAGAAGCGGATGAAATGCGAACACAAATACTTAATGAATTGGGATTTAAGGTTATAAGATTTAGTAATGAAGAAGTCATTGGAAACATTGATAAAGTAATTGAAAAAATTAGTTCAACATTAGAAAGCCTCCCTTCCGGGGAGGTTGGAGGGGCTATTCCGCCACATATTTTGGTCATGACCGCCACTCCTATTCCGCGTACTTTGGCTATGAGTTTGTATGGCGATTTAGATATTTCAGTTATAGATGAATTGCCGCCCGGAAGAAAACCGATTCAAACCGTACATCGTTATGATAGTAATCGCTTGAAGGTTTGGAAATTCATCAAGGATGAAATTGCTAAAGGTCGTCAAATCTACATTGTTTACCCTTTAATAAAGGAAAGCGAAACCATGGATTACAAAGATTTGATGGATGGCTACGAAAGTATTTCACGAGATTTTCCTTTGCCGCAATACAGCATTTCTATCGTTCACGGCAAAATGAAACCGGCCGAAAAAGACGCCGAAATGAAACGCTTCGCCGAAGGTAAAACTAATATTATGGTAGCGACTACTGTGATAGAAGTCGGTGTGAATGTGCCCAATGCCAGTGTCATGATTATTGAAAGTGCCGAACGTTTCGGTTTATCACAATTACACCAATTGCGTGGTCGTGTGGGTCGCGGTGCCGAACAGAGTTATTGCATTTTAATGACTTCCTTCAAATTATCCAACGACAGTAAAATAAGATTAGAAACCATGTGCAAAACCAATGACGGTTTCGAGATTGCCGAAGTCGATTTAAAACTCCGCGGTCCTGGCGATATTATGGGCAAACAACAAAGCGGTGTGTTGAATTTACAGATTGCCGATTTGGTCAAAGACAAAGACATTTTGCTTTTGGCCCGACACGAAGCCATGAAACTACTCAAAAAAGATGCTGCGATGACGTTACCGGAACATCAAACTTTACGTGCGGTTTTTATTGAACTGACTAAAAAGAAAAACATTTGGAATTATATCAGCTAAATAATATTTGTACCTACAAGTGTTAAATAAAAACTAACTTTACCGACGCTTTCATTGGTAAGAATTAGATTTGCAGTTACAACCAACATCTAATTTTAGACTCAGAAATTTCAATGAAAATAAAAAATATTGTTATCGCCATTCTTATCATAGCCTTAGGAGGAATGATTGTATATCGAATCACTAAAAATAAAGCCGAAAGCGAAAAAGGAAAGGATAAAAACGGTAAAAAACCACCGGTTAGTGTAAATACTTTTGTAGTAACACCACAAGAGTTTTCGAAC
This sequence comes from uncultured Flavobacterium sp., assembly GCF_946482535.1. The sequence goes on along the minus strand of NZ_CAMLRU010000160.1, from coordinate 2,955 downwards.
ACCATTTCCCTTTCCGGTTCGATTGAAGCCAATGAACAAATTGTGATTCGTAGCGAAGTTTCCGGTATAGTAGAAAACATTTCTTTTATTGAAGGCAGCAATGTCAGTAAAGGCCAAGTGCTTTTCAAAGTGAATGACATTGAACTTCGAGCACAATTGGCCCAAGCCAAAACCAGAGAAAGCTTGGCCTCAGAAAACGAAAGAAGAGCAAAATTGCTTTTGCAAAAAGAAGCTATAAGTCAGGAAGAATTCGACATTGCGAGTGCTGATTACAGAACTGCCAAAGCGCAAACCCAATTGATACAAGCCCAAATCGGTAAAACTACGGTTAGAGCGCCATTTTCGGGTAAAATCGGTTTGAGAAGTATTTCTCCGGGAACTTATGTAACACCTTCAACTATAATTGCTAAATTGGTCAGCACGAATCCGTTGAAAATTACTTTTTCAATTCCTGAAAAATACGCCACCGAAATCAATAAAAACAATACCATCACGTTTACGGTTCCTAACATTGCTGAAAAATTCAGCGCCAAAATCTATGCCTTGGAACCGGCTATCGAAGCTACTACCAGAACTTTACAAATCAGAGCATTGACCGATAATTCAAACGGAAAATTATTACCCGGAACTTTTGCCAATATCGAATTGCCTTTGAAAAATATCAAAGACGCCATCATCATTCCAACCGAAGCGATTGTGCCTATTCAGGACGGAAAAAAAGTATTTATCGCCAACAACGGCAAAGCCAAAGAAGTAAAAGTAACCACCTTAACCCGAACAGATAAAGATGTTGTGATTACCTCCGGATTGAAAATAGGCGATACGGTTTTGACTTCGGGCGTTATGTCGTTGAAAAACGAAGACGACATCAAAGTAAAATTATAATGATTTTAGATTGATGATTAACGAATGATGATTTAAGATTTTAAATCCTTTCTGCCCTCTACAATCTCAAGTCTACAATCTCAAATCAATATGAGTTTATCCACTTTAAGTATCAAGCGACCGGTTTTCACGATTGTGATTAATCTGACCATTATTCTTTTTGGGATTATTGGGTACAGTTATTTAGGCGTAAGAGAATTTCCTTCGATTGATCCGGCACAGATTTCAGTGCGTACCAACTACACCGGTGCCAATGCCGATATCATTGAATCACAAATCACCGAACCCTTAGAAAAAGCCATCAATTCCATCGATGGAATTCGAAATATCACTTCCTCCAGTAACCAAGGTTCGAGCAATATTACCATCGAATTCAAACTGGAAAAAAACTTAGAAGAAGCGGCCAATGATGTTCGCGACAAAGTTTCCCAAGCCATCAGAAGCTTACCGCAAGATATCGATGCGCCACCGGTGGTTTCCAAAGCCGATGCCGATTCCGATGCGATTATCTCGATGACGGTTCAAAGTGATACCAAAAGTGTACTCGAATCGAGTGATTATGCCGAAAACGTCATTGCCGAAAGATTGCAAACCATTCCGGGCGTCAGTGGTGTTCAAATTTGGGGACAAAAAAGATATGCCATGCGACTTTGGCTCGATCCCGTAAAATTGAATTCCTACGGCGTAACCGTGGCCGATGTCAGAGCGGCTTTAGACAAACAAAATGTCGAATTGCCTTCGGGGAAATTAACCGGTGCCAATACCGAACTCACTGTGAAAACTTTGGGTAATCTGTCTAATGAAACCGAATTTAACAATATCATCATTTTGGCCGAAAACGATAAAATTGTTCGTTTTAGTGATGTCGGTCGAGCCGAATTAGGTCCGGAGAACTTAGAAACCCAATTCAAAGCCAATGACCAATCGATGGTAGCTTTGGCGATAGTACCGCAACCCGGAACCAATTATTTGGCGATAGCCGAAGAATTCTACAAGCAATACGAAGGTTTCCAAAAAGATTTGCCCAAAGATATTAAACTGAATGTGGCTTTAGACAATACCATTTTCATCAAAAAATCAATTGTGGAAGTGGCCGAAACGTTACTAATTTCAATTATCTTGGTGATACTGATTATCTTCTTATTCTTCCGAGATTGGGCCATAGCCTTCCGTCCGCTGATTGATATTCCGGTATCGCTCATTGCGACTTTCTTTATCATGTATTTGTGTGGTTTTTCGGTGAATGTCTTGACGCTTTTAGCCATTGTTTTAGCCACCGGTTTAGTAGTTGATGACGGAATTGTAGTCACCGAAAATATCTTCAAAAAAGTCGAAGAAGGCATGTCGCCGATAGAAGCTGCCATCAAAGGTTCCAACGAAATTTTCTTTGCGGTAATCTCCATCTCCATTACGTTAGCGGCAGTATTTTTACCGATTATATTCTTAGAAGGTTTCGTAGGCCGATTGTTCCGAGAGTTTGGCGTCGTCATTGGTGCAGCGGTTTTGGTCTCGGCTTTTGTATCGCTTACTTTGACACCGATGTTGAATGCCTATTTGATGAAAGGTGGCGAACAAAAGAAAACCAAGTTCTATACTTTTACCGAACCTTATTTTGAAGGATTAAACAAAGGATATGCCTCGGCTCTAGAAGGTTTTATGCAAAGAAAATGGTTGAGCTTTCCCATTGTAATTATTTGTTTCGGATTGATTGCATTGTTCTTTAGTATTTTGCCCAAAGAAACCGCTCCGTATGATGACCGAAGTTTGGTAATTGTAGGCGTTACAACACCCGAAGGCGCTACATTTGATTACACCGACCACTTCATGCAAGATATGTCAACGTTGATGAATGACAGCATTCCCGAGAAAAAAATTGCTTTGGTCATCACTTCGCCGGGCTTTTTATCGTCTTCAGTGAATACCGGTAGAATTCGTTTGGCTCTAAAAAATCCGGAAGACCGCGAACGCTCTCAAAAAGAAATTGCGGACGATTTCACCAAATGGACCAAGAAATACTCCCAAGCCAAAGTCACCGTTTCCGAGCAACCGACAATTGCCGTGAATCGCCGT
>NZ_CAMLRU010000159.1 GCF_946482535.1 uncultured Flavobacterium sp. | reverse complement strand
GAGTGATGACTTGGCGACTTTACAATACAGAACCCACGGCCGTCAAAAAGCGCCATTGATTATCAGAACGCGTGGTCACAGACTAGAAGGAATCTGGCACTCGGGTTCGCCGATGGGTATGATTATCAATGCCATTCGCGGGATTCACGTTTTGGTGCCGAGAAACATGACCAAAGCAGCCGGATTTTACAATATTTTATTAGAAACCGATGAACCGGCCTTGGTAGTAGAATGTTTGAACGGTTACCGTTTGAAAGAAAAAATGCCAACCAACTTGGGCGAATTCAAAACCCCGATTGGCGTGGTGGAAACGATAAAAGAAGGAAGCGATATCACGATAGTTTCTTATGGTTCTACCCTAAGAATCATTGAGCAAGCCGCGAAAGAATTATTGGAAGTTGGGATTGATGCAGAAATCATCGACACCCAATCGTTATTGCCTTTTGACGTTAACCACGACTGTGTGAAGAGCATCGCCAAAACCAACCGATTATTGGTGGTTGATGAAGATGTTCCGGGTGGTGCTTCGGCTTACCTACTCCAACAAATTGTAGACGAGCAAAACGCTTACCAACATCTAGACAGCCAACCGCAAACGCTAGCCTCCAAAGCTCATAGACCGGCTTACGGCACCGACGGAGATTATTTCTCCAAGCCTTCCGCAGAAGATGTTTTTGAAAAGGTTTACGCCATTATGCACGAAGCGAAACCGGAAGTTTATCCGAGTTTGTATTAATATTAAAGGAACCGAAATGGTTCCTTTTTTTTTGAGGTATTATTAGCTCTTCGACTCCAGAAACTTTTCTTTTCCCTTATCCCTTTTCCCTTGTACTTTGCACTTTGTACTTCCTAATTCTTATCTTTACCAAAAATTAAAAACCATGCAACACATTATAGACCGCTTTATCAGCTACGTCACTATTGATACCGAATCAGACCCGAATTCAACTACTACGCCGAGTACCAAAAAGCAATTCGATTTAGCCAACAAATTGGTAGAAGAGCTAAAGACTATTGGTATGAAGGAAGTTACCATTGACAAACACGGTTATGTGATGGCGACTTTGCCTTCGAATGTGAAGCACAAAGTCCCAACCATAGGTTTTGTATCGCATTTTGACACTACGCCTGATTTTACCGGGAAAGATGTCAAACCACAAGTGATTCCGAATTATGATGGTGGCGATATCATTCTGAACAAAGAACAAAACATCGTTTTATCGCCTAGTTATTTCAAAGATTTATTGCAATACAAAGGACAAACGTTGATTACCACTAACGGTCTGACTTTATTAGGTGCCGATGACAAAGCCGGAATTACCGAAATCATGACCGCGATGGAATATCTTATTCAAAATCCGGAAATCCAACACGGGAAAATCAGAGTGTGTTTTACGCCTGATGAGGAAATTGGTCGCGGTGCCGATTTGTTTGATGTGAAGAAATTCGGAGCCGATTGGGCTTATACCATGGATGGCAGTCAGATAGGCGAATTGGAATATGAGAACTTCAATGCGGCCGGTGTGAAAATTACCTTCAAAGGAAAATCGGTTCACCCCGGTTATGCCAAAGGTAAAATGATTAATTCGATGTTGATTGCCAACGATTTTATCAATGAATTACCCAAAGGCGAAACCCCACAAGAGACCAAAGGTTACGAAGGATTCTTCCATGTAACCGGTTTGACAGGTAGTATTGAGGAAACCAAATTGGAGATGATTATTCGTGACCACGACATGAAGAAGTTCATCAAACGCAAAGAATTGGTGCACAAAATCACCAAAAAATTCAATAAAGCATTCAAGAAGCAATTCGGAGAAGACATTGTGATTTGCGAAATCAAGGACCAATACTACAACATGAAGGAAAAGGTAGAACCGGTAATGTTCATAGTAGATTTGGCCGAAAAAGCCATGAAATCTTTAGGCATTAAACCGTTAATCAAACCGATTCGCGGTGGAACAGATGGTTGTCGTTTGTCATATATGGGCTTGCCTTGCCCGAACATTTTTGCCGGTGGTCATAACTTCCACGGAAAGTATGAATACGTTCCGGTAGAAAGCATGCAGAAAGCGGTAGAAGTGATTGTGAAGATTGCCGAGTTAACCGCTACGACTGATTTTACGAAGAAAGAAGGTAAAGCGAAAAAAGAAAAGATAGCTAAGAAGAAATAACAAATTAGAGAAAGTTCTCGATACAATTTTTACTTCGTAAAAACCACTCGAACTGACGAACCTCTGCTAAACCGTCACTTCGAGTTTTTCATATCGTTGGTTACAACGATAGGAAAAGTATCGAGAAGCCAACCAAAAGCAATAGTATTACCCAATGAAAGAAGAGAAAAATCCTTGGATGAAAAACGACCAATGGACTGAAGAAATTGGTCGATTGAGAGAAATTGTTCAAAAAACCGAATTGGTGGAAACCAAAAAATGGGGTGGCGAAGTCTATACCATCAACAATAAAAACGTGATTGGTATTGGCGGTTTCAAGAACTATTTTGCCTTATGGTTTTGGAATGGTGTTTTCTTAAAAGATGAAGCTAAGGTTTTAGTCAATGCCAATGAAGGCGTGACGAAAGGCTTGCGCCAATGGCGTTTTACTTCGGCTGATGAACTGGATGAAAAACTCATCCTGCGTTATTTGAACGAAGCGATTGAAAATGAGAAAAAAGGTCTGGCCATCAAGCCCGAAAAGAAAGAAGCCATGCAATGTGATTTTTTTCAAGCTGAATTAAATAAAAATACCGCCTTAAAAACCGCTTTAGAGCAACTCACACCTTTCAAACAAAAAGAGTATTGGGAATATATGGCGACTGCCAAACAAGAAAAAACCAAAGTCACCCGATTGGAAAAAATCACGCCTATGATTTTGGAAGGAAAAGGTTTTAATGATAAATACAGAAAGTAAAATTCCAAATTTTTAAAACAAAGTACAAATAAAATCCAATAAAAAAATCCCAAATTCCAATAATGGTGTTTGGGATTTTTTATTAGAAATTAGAAATTTCTTTGGGTTTTGGAATTTCAGATTTGGAATTTACAAAAAAGCTTATGCTTTTTTGTTAGCCGCAGCAGTAAGCTCTAATGAAATAGCAGAACGCTCAATTTTAAGTTTGCCCGACATGGTTTCGATAACGGCTGTTCCTTCTGATAGCTCAGCGATTTTTCCGTGGAAACCACTTTTGGTGATGATTTTATCGCCTACTTTTAGTCCGGCTTCAAATTCTTTTTCTTGTTTGATTTTCTTTTGTTGCGGTCTGATCATAAAGAAATAGATCACCACAAACATCAATAAAAACGGTAAAAAACTCTGTAATTGTTCCATAATAATTGTTTTGTTTTAGTTCTTTTGAGGAACTTCGATTTTAGTTTTAATTTTTAATATTTTGCTGCCTTCTTTAGTGTTAGATAAGATGGTAACGGTTTTAGAAGTTTCACCTGATTTCCCTTTGGAATCAAAAGATACTTTTATTTTCCCTGATTCGCCGGCTTTTATCGGTGTTTTTGGATAGTCGGGAACCGTACAACCGCAAGAACCACGAGCTGAAGTGATAATCAAATCAGCTTCACCGGTATTTTTAAATTCAAATTCACAAGAAGGCTTATCTCCTTGTTTGATGGTTCCGAAATCATGCTCTTCTTCTTGAAAAGTCATCTCAGGGTATTTCCCGTCAGCCGGAACTGATGTAGTCGGTGCGCCATCAGTGGCAATGCCAGCCTCGGGTTGTTTTACTGAAATGGTATCAATAACTTTATCACTTTCTGTGGCAGTTTCTTTTTTACAAGCTGTTGTCAATAATAAAATGGCAGCAACAACTAATAGATTCATTCTTTTATTCATACTTTATAATCACATTAAACCGCGACCGGTTTTTTTAATTTTATTTTCGTTTTGGAATTCTTTTACCAAATTATCCAAAATTCCGTTGATAAAAATACTGCTTTTTGGGGTTGAATATTCTTTGGCAATTTCCAAATACTCATTGATGGTTACTTTAATCGGAATCGATGGGAATTTCAAGAACTCACAAATGGCCATTTTCAAAATGATGGTATCAATTTCGGCAATACGGTCAGCATCCCAATTCGGGGTTTTATCGATGTATTCTTTGGCCAATTCCACTTCGTTTAAAACGGTTTTTCGGAACAAATTCCCCACAAATTCTTTGTCTTCTTCGTCTTTGTAGAGTTTAACTAATTTGAACTCGCTATTCTCTGAAAACTGCTTCAACTGTTTCTGAATTTGGGTATTCACCACCGGAATATCATCTGTCCAAGTCAGTTTGTTATCCTCTAAATATTCGTAAAGTTTTTCATTCGGTGCAATCAATTCGGTAAACATATCCAACACGAATTGTTTGTCTTCTTCAAAATTATTTTTGCGATTGCTCATGTATTTAGCATACAAGTCGCTTTGCTTGATATCATTAAGCAAAATCAAAATATAATCATCGTTCAATGACCAATTGTTGATTTTTCTTTTCTCTAAAGCGATACTCAGCGAACTATTGTCTTCTAATTGAAGCAATACCAAATTATTGATGAATTTTGGGTTGGGATTTTTTTCTTCAGGTGTGGCCAAATGCTTTTTACTGGAAGCCTCCAAAAAAACAATTTCCTTTTTTCTGATTTCTGTCAGAGTCGACAACATGATTAAATACAAATCCTGAATATTATCAATACTTTGGATTAAGAATTTCTCTTCTTTCTCCAAATCCTCAGAATTTTTTTGATGCATCGCGTAGATAGATTGCATCACTTTTACTCGAATATGTCTTCTGTTTAACACCTGTAAGAACTTTTAAAAATTAACAAAGCGAAAGAATTTCTTTCGCTTTGCAAAAATAGGAATATTTTAAAACCTAATAATTATTTATTAGCGTTTTCTTTTTTTCTTTGATCAATTCTGTTTTGGGCAATTTGCATAGCCGCTTGTTGCGTAGTCATATTGTTAACGTCCGCAAAGTTGAAAATTTCTAAAGTCGTATTGTAGATATTCTCGGTCATTCTCATGGCTTGGTCTTTACCGTATTTTACGATTTCACCGTAAACGTTGATAATCCCACCGGCGTTGATTAAGAAATCGGGCGCGTAAGCAATACCTCTTTCTCTTAAAATTTGACCGTGAATGGCTTCCACTGCCAACTGGTTATTAGCCGCTCCGGCAATTACTTTGGCTTTGATTTTGTGAATGGTTTCATCATTAATGGTTGCACCCAAAGCACATGGTGAATAAATATCAACATCAGCACTGTATAAATCGGCACCCGTGAAAATTTTGGCACCGTATTTAGCGACCATGTTTTCCATTTTGTCTTGGTGGATGTCGGATACAAAAACCTCAGCACCTTCTTTTCTCAAATAGCTGATTAAAGTTTCGCCTACGTGACCGGTTCCCTGTACCAATACTTTTTTACCGTCTAAATTTTCAGACCCGAATTGGTATTTAGCAGCCGCTTTCATTCCCATGTAAACGCCATAAGCCGTTACCGGAGAAGGATTTCCAGAACCGCCGATAGACTCAGAAATTCCCGTAACATAATTGGTTACTTTGTGAATTCTGTCCATGTCTTCTGTGGTAGTTCCAACATCTTCCGCTGTAATATATTTTCCGCTTAAAGAGTTTACAAACTCTCCGAAACGCGTAATCATTTCAGGTGTTTTATCCGTTTTAGAATCTCCGATGATTACCGCTTTACCGCCACCAAGGTTCAATCCTGTAATAGCTGATTTATAAGTCATCCCGCGTGAAAGTCTCAACACATCATTTAATGCTTCCCATTCGTTAGCGTAATTCCACATTCTTGTTCCACCAAGTGCCGGTCCCATAACTGTATTGTGAATACCGATAATTGCTTTTAATCCTGTATCTTTGTCATTACAAAAAACGATTTGTTCGTGATTGTCAAAAGAAACTTGACCGAAAACAGGGTCCATTTTTTTTAGCTCGACCGGTGTAGTGATTTCTGAAGTCATATTGTATTGGTGTTAATTTAAGACTTTCTAAAAAGTCGGTACAAAAATAAAATTTTATTCAATAAAACTCATCGATATCAAGA
>NZ_CAMLRU010000158.1 GCF_946482535.1 uncultured Flavobacterium sp. | reverse complement strand
TGATGTTGTCCGATGCCAAATGCTTCACATTGGATAAACTATTCTTAACAATTTTTTTTGTTGAAAAATCCTTTAAGTAATTTAAAAACATACTACTTTTACTTGAATTACAAAATTACTAAAATTAGCGCCAAAAGCGATGGTAAAACTAAAAAACTATAACGTTGTATTAAAACTTTTTGTTTTATTATTAACATTTACAAGCCTTATTTCCTGTGCGGAAAAAAAATACTACCTCACCCGAATTGAAGGCAAAGAAATTGCAGTTACCGATAAACAAACAGAAGTCGCTGACCTTGAAAACTTTATCAAGCCTTATCGTGATAATATCGATAAAGATTTGAGCTTAGTTTTGGCTAATGCTCCGGAAACCATCGACAAATCGGGCGAATGGCAAACGCCAATGGGTAATTTTTTATCCGACATTACTTTTGAAAAATCGAATGCCATTTTCCAACTCAGAGAAAAGAAATCTATTGATATATGTTTGCTTAATCACGGCGGTATCCGAACCATCATACCTAAAGGAAATGTTACAGCCAGAAATGCTTACGAAATCATGCCTTTTGAAAACAGTGCCATTGTAGTTGGTTTAAAAGGAGAACAAATTTTGGAAATCGTCAATTATATTATCACCGAAAAAAAGCCTCATCCTTTAAAAGGGCTGACTTTTACCATTGGTACCGATAACCAACCTAAGACTATTATGGTCAAAGGAAACCCGCTTGACTTCAATAAAATTTACTATGTAGTCACTTCAGATTATCTTGTTGGCGGTGGCGATAATATGCTCTTCTTTAAAAAAGGAGTTGAAAAATACGATTTAGACTATAAGCTTCGAAATATCATTATTGATTATTTCAAGGAAAACAAGACCATAACTGCCAATAAAGATATCAGAATCAGTAAAGAATAGCATCATGAAAAGAAGGGATTTTATACAAAAAACAGCGGCCGGTTCTACCTTATTAAGTCTTGGCGGACTTTCTTTAAGCAGTTTCAAAACTGTGACTACCAAGCATCTTACTGTTTTGCACACCAATGATGTTCACAGTTATATAGATCCGTTTCCGGCGAATCATCCTAAAAACCCTAATATGGGCGGTGTGGCCCGAAGAGCGGCTTTGATAGCCAGTATTCGCAAAGAAAATCCCAATGTGCTTTTGCTTGATGCCGGAGATATTTTTCAAGGAACGCCTTATTTTAATTATTATGGCGGAGAATTAGAATTCAAGTTGATGAGCATGATGCAATATGACTTGGCTACCATTGGAAATCATGATTTTGACAATGGCATTGATGGTTTGTATGCGCAATTACCCCATGCTAATTTTGAATTTGTATCGGCCAATTATGATTTTAAAAATACCGTAATGAATGGCCATGTTAAACCATATAAAGTTTTGAACAAAGACGGTATAAAAGTTGGGGTTTTCGGGCTTGGTGTAGGTTTAGACGGCTTGGTAGATAAAAAGAATTACAAAGAAACCATCTATAATGATCCGCTGACTGTAGCTCAAGATATGGCTCGGATTTTAAAACAGGATCAAAAATGTGATTTAGTGATTTGTCTTTCGCATTTGGGTTACAAATACAAAGATGAGCCGGAGAAGATTTGTGATACCAAGCTCGCGACTCTGACCAAAGACATAGACTTAATAATAGGCGGACATACCCACACTTTTCTTGACAAACCTACTATTCTAAAAAACGTAGAAGGCAAAGATGTTTTGGTCAATCAAGTGGGTTGCTACGGAATTAATTTGGGTCGTATAGATTTTTATTTTGACGATGATAAAAACGCATCCGGTAACGGGAAATCAATTCTTGTTTGATTTTTCTGCGATGATTACATACTTATACAAGGAAAAGAATGCCAATGCATTAAAAGTCATAGCCAATGGTCGGAATAGTTTTTGAAATTCATTGACTAAAAAGTACTTCTCAATAAAGACCGTAAACTGCAACATTACAAAGAGTAACACCGAGATTAACAACACTGAGTTTTGCTTGTTATCATTCATCACATAAGATGAGAGCGCAATACCGGCAAACAAAGAAATCAATATGTTTTGCAAAATCAACAGGTAAAAACTATTGGCCGGAATTTCATTGGTCTCAACAAACAAATAAAAGAAAATCAAAAGAAAAGGAATGGTAGCAATGACTACCGGAATGTAGTCTTTTACTTTTTGCAAAGAGAAAATTAAGTAAATAATCAGAACTCGGTGTATAGTAAAGATGATTAAAGCATAATAAAGACAGATGGGAGTATTGGGTATAAACAGTATATTCACCACCATTGAAAGCAATAAAACCATTACAAATATCGGGTTCTTTTGGGTAGAACTTACCAAATAAGCCACAACCAAAAGTACCGGAATCAAAGGTTTTAAAGAACAGATAAATGGAGTATAAACCAAATATTCTGAAACAATCTCAAAAATTGCTATGATAAAATAGCTAAAGGTCAATGACTTTAATAAGTTGTCTTTTTTAAACATAAAAATCATTTTGGATGATTAAAATTAAAACAAAAAATAACACCAAATGATTAAGTCTCCAAAAAACCATTCGCCTATTGTTAAGAAATCATGGCTAAAAAGTCATCTTCCGTTATAATCGGCACTTTTAGTTGGTTAGCTTTTTCCAATTTGGCCGGTCCCATATTATCGCCGGCAACCACAAAATCAGTCTTAGCCGAAATCGAACTGCCTACTTTTCCACCGTTATCTTCAATGGCTTTTTTCAAATCGTCGCGCGAAAATTTTTCAAACACACCCGAAACCACAAAGGTTTTACCAACCAATTTATCCGTAGCATTCGGATTGTGCACTTCCACCAATACCATTTGAACACCGTATTGTTTTAAACGCTCAATGATGCGAACATTTTCTGCATTTTCAAAAAACTCTATAACACTTTGGGCAATCTTCTCTCCTATTTCATCCACTAAAATTAAATCCATTAAGGAAGCATTTCTGATGGCATCGATTGATTTATAATGTTTGGCCAATTTTTTAGCTACGGTTTCGCCTACATACCTAATACCTATCGCATACAAAACCCTTTCGAAAGGCACTTCTTTAGATTTTTGAACACCGTTGACTAAATTCTCCGCCGATTTTTGTGCCATACGCTCTAAGGGCAAAATTTGATCCACTGTCAATTCGTATAAATCGGCATAGTCTTTTACCAAACCATTATTGTAAAGCAAAGCCACTGTCTCACCGCCTAAACCTTCAATATCCATGGCTTTACGGGTAATGAAATGTTGGATTCTACCAATAATTTGTGGCGGACAACCGTAAAAATTAGGACAATAATGATTGGCTTCCCCTTCGATTCTGACCAGTTCTGTTTGGCATTCCGGACAATGGGTTATATAGGTTGTTGGTACTGACTCTGCTTTTCGTTTAGAAAAATCAACCCCAATAATCTTCGGGATAATTTCACCGCCTTTTTCTACAAAAACGGTATCGCCTATTCTGATGTCTAACTTTTCAATTTGGTCGGCATTGTGTAAAGAAGCTCGCTTTACTATGGTTCCTGCTAATTGCACAGGTTCCAAATTCGCCACCGGTGTAATCGAACCGGTTCTTCCGACTTGATACGAAATAGAATTTAATTTAGTGGAAACTTGTTCGGCCTTGAATTTATAAGCCATGGCCCAACGAGGTGATTTGGCGGTATATCCCAATTCATCTTGATGCTGGAAACTATTCACCTTAATAACCACTCCATCGGTTTCATAAGGTAAATCATGGCGATGTTTGTCCCAATAATTGATGTATTCGAAAACTTCTGCTAATGAATTGGCAAGCCTGGCTTCTTTCGGGACTTTGAAACCCCAATTTCTGGCGGCTTCTAAACCTTCAAATTGGGTTTTGATGTGGAGATTGTTTCCAACAATAAAGTATAACAAACACTCTAAAGGTCGTTTGGCCACTTCGCTGCTGTCTTGTAATTTTAAGCTGCCTGAAGCCGTATTTCTCGGATTAGAATAAGGAGTTTCTCCAATTTCGATGAGTTCTTGGTTCATTTTTTCAAAACCTTCGAACGGCAAAATGATTTCGCCGCGAATGTCAAATCGCTCAGGATAACTTCCTTTTAATTGGAGCGGAATCGATTTGATGGTTTTGATATTATTGGTCACATCATCGCCTTGGAAACCATCTCCGCGGGTAACTGCTCTTTTAAGTTTTCCGTTTTCGTAAGTGATGGAAATAGAAGCACCATCGTATTTTAATTCGCAAGTATATTGCAACGGCACATTGCCTAAAACTTTTTGAATTCGGTTTTCCCAATCGGTTAAATCATCTGCCGAATAGGAATTGTCTAACGAATACATGCGGTAATCGTGAACGACCGTTTGAAAATTCTTGGTAATAGTACCGCCTACTCTTTGCGTAGGAGAGTTTTCATCGAAGAACTCGGGATGTTGGTTTTCTAATTCCTGAAGTTGTTTCAGTTTTTGGTCGAATTCGAAATCGGAAATGGTTGGTTTATCCAACACATAATAATTGTGGTTGTGTTGGTTGAGTTCGTCACGTAAATCCTGAATGATTTTGGGAATATCCATAAAAAGAAATTGGCTATACTAGTTACAAATTGTGTGCACTAAAATAGCCAATATTTTTGAAAAGGAAATAAACTTTACGATTGAATTATTCCGTTGATTTGCAAGTACAATTGTCCGTCACTCAAGATAGCGCCTTGGGTTATTAAGTCGAAAATAGCGGTATTTCGCTCTTGTTCGTATTCTTTTTTGCCCAAATGAATTTCAACGGTATCGGTGAAAAGGTTGTCGCTTAACCATTGTAAACCTTCTTTCTCCATGAAATTGACTTGTGGTTCTAAACTTTTCAAGACTATCGACTGAATTAGTTTTTCCTGACAGTGAAAAAGGAAGATATGGTTTTTAGAGAAGTGTTCTAAGTATTGGGCATTGGTCAAAACACCTTCCCAAATCAAATCGGAGAACACGTCCAGTTCTTGTTCGGCTACTTCGGGTTTGTTGGCTTTAATTGAATCCCATTCGGTTTTATCGATAGATTGTGTAGCCAGGAAATTGCTGAATTCTTGGTGCAAGGCTTCGAATTGTTCTTTGGTGAGTCTTTTGTATTTCATTTTCAAAGGTTCTAAGGTACTAAGGCACTGAGGTTCTAAGGTTTTGAGGTTTGTTCTAGCCCCGATAGCAATGAAAATCCTTTTGTGCCGGTGTTCGGCGCAAAAGATTGTAATGTATAGCGGGAAAAAGCTTCAAAAAAAAATCCCGACGTTAATCGGGACTTTCTGATTTGTATATCGAAATATTATTTCTCAGCTACAATTTCGTATGGCAATTCGATTACTACTTCTCTGTGTAATCTCACAGTAGCGTTGTATTTACCGATACGTTTTACTACACCAGAGGTAATAAACTTTCTGTCGATTGGTTGACCGGCAGCTTCTAAAGCAGCAGCGATATCAATGTTAGTAATCGAACCGAATAATTTTTCTCCACCGGCTTTGGCAGTGATTTTAATTTCTAAAGCTTTTAAAGCTTCAGCCAATTTCTTAGCATCATCAACAATTTTAGCTTCTTTGAAAGCTCTTTGTTTTAAATTTTCAGCTAATACTTTTTTGGCAGAAGGTGTTGCTAAAGTAGCAAAACCTTGCGGGATTAGGTAATTACGACCGTAACCGTTTTTTACTGTTACTACATCGTCTTTAAAACCTAAATTTTGAACGTCTTGTTTTAAGATCAATTCCATGTTGTTGTCCTTTATTAGAGAAGTTAGTCTCGTTGTGTTGCAACGAGACAACAACTATTGTTTAATTATTATTTTAATAAGTCGGCCACGTATGGCATTAAAGCTAAGTGACGAGCTCTTTTAACCGCTACAGACACTTTTCTTTGGTATTTTAATGAAGTTCCGGTTAAACGACGTGGCAAAATTTTACCTTGCTCGTTTACGAATTTCAATAAGAAGTCAGGATCTTTGTAATCTACATATTTGATACCTGATTTTTTGAAACGACAATACTTTTTAGTTTTGTTAGTTTCGATGTTCAAAGGC
>NZ_CAMLRU010000157.1 GCF_946482535.1 uncultured Flavobacterium sp. | reverse complement strand
AAAATGCGAAGTTGAAAATTCAGAAAAAAAACTTAGATTTGATTGTTTTAAATTCGCTACAAGACAAGGGTGCCGGTTTTGCAACGCCAACAAACAAAGTAACGTTTATCGATAAGGATTTTGTTGTTGAGCCCATGTCACTGAAATCAAAAGAAGCGGTAGCGGAGGATATAATGACAAAAGTAATCACACATTATGAAAAAAATAGTTAGTTTTCTTTTATTGTTTTTGTTCGGAATTGCCAATGCGCAGCAGTTGAACTGTTCTGTTCAGGTCAATTCGGACAAGATTGCCAGTACCAATAATCAGATTTTTAAGAATTTAGAGAAATCTATTAGCGAGTTTGTAAATAAAACCGATTGGACAGGTGAAAGTTTTGACCAAAATGAAAAAATCAACTGTTCTATGGTGATTATCCTGAACAGTTATGACTCTAACCAATTTTCAGCTACTATTCAAGTTGAATCTTCCAGACCTATATTTAATTCCACTTATTCTTCTCCGGTATTCAATTACAACGACAAGGATTTTTCTTTTCGCTATGTAGAATTTGAAAACTTGCTTTTCAATCCGGCCAATTTCGATTCTAACTTAGTGTCTGTATTAGCTTATTACAGCTATATGATACTCGGTTTTGATGCGGATACTTATGCTAAATACGGAGGAAAACCTTGGTTTGATATAGCCCAACAAATTATGACGGTAGCCCAACAAAGCGGTTACAAAGGTTGGAGTCAAGCCGACGGCAATCAAAATCGTTTCTTTTTAATTAACGATATCTTATCCGGTACTTATGATGCTTTCAGAGATGCCATGTACCAGTACCACAGAGAAGGATTAGACAACATGACTAAAGATTTGAAATCATCAAAAGAAAAAATCTTAGAATCTATCAACACTTTGAGTGACATTTATAAAATTCGTTCCAATGCTTTTTTAATCAGAGTGTTCTTTGATGCCAAAGGAGATGAAATTGTTTCAATACTTTCGGGTGGGCCAAAGGTTTCTCTCTCAGGGACTATTGATACCTTGAACAGAATTTCTCCGCTCAATTCCAGCAAATGGGCAACTATCAAGTTATAATTAGTATATTTACTACTTAAACGGTACTACATTTTCTGCACATGATTACTTCGCTTTCGATTGAAAATTTCGCTTTAATTGAAAAATTGAATATTGATTTTTCTCAGGGTTTTTCAATTATAACCGGTGAAACAGGTGCCGGAAAATCAATACTTCTTGGTGCTTTAGGATTGGTCCTTGGTAAAAGAGCCGATTTGTCTTCGCTTAAAAATAAAGAAGAGAAATGCATCGTTGAAGCCAACTTTGCCCTCGGAAAATACGACTTACAACCATTCTTCGAAGCCAATGATTTGGATTATGAAGACGAAACCATCATCCGCCGTGAAATTTTGCCTTCCGGTAAATCAAGAGCATTTGTTAATGATAGTCCGGTGAATTTACAACAATTACAAGACCTGAGTTTGTATTTAATTGATGTGCATTCGCAACACCAAACTTTAGAATTGTCGGAAGAAGAATACCAGTTCAAAATCATTGATGCCATCGCGGATAATCAACAATTCAGAGCCGAATATGAATCTGTTTTAAAACAATATCGTTCGGCAAAAAACGGTTTGGAAACTAAAAAAGCGAGTTTGTCAGCCATTTTAAAAGAGAAAGATTATAATGAATTTCTTTTTAACGAATTGCATACTGCCAACTTAAAGGCCGGTGAGCTGGAAGAACTCGAAAAGGCTTATGAAGCGTTGAATAATGTTGAATTCATCAAAGAGAATCTTTCCATGCTTTTGGCTTTGGCCAATGAAGACCAATTCGGTTTATTGAAAAACTTGAAAGAATTCAAATCGATACTCCAAAAAAACGCGAACTTTTCTGTTGAATACGAGTCGCTTTTTGACCGCACAAATTCGATTCTGATTGAATTTGACGATATCGTCAAGGAGCTTAATCGCGAATCAGAAATGGTTTTTAATGATCCTGAAAAATTAGAACTCATCAATCAAAAACTGCAATTGATTTACAGTTTGCAGAAAAAACACCAAGTGCAAACAGTTGAAGAATTGATAGCCATTCAGAATGAGTTGGAAGATAGAGTGGTTTCGGTAGTAACCTTAGAAGAAGAGATTGTGAAATTGGAAAACAGTCTTAAAGATTTTGAAACCCAATTGGATGACATTGCCGGCAAAATTACTCAAAGCAGGAGAGAAGCTATTCCTAATTTGAGTCAAAAACTAATTGATATGCTCAATTTATTAGGCATGCCCAATGTTAGATTCAAGATTGAGGTTACACCTTCAACAACTTACTATAATAACGGTAAAGACAGTCTGGAGTTCTTGTTTTCCGCCAATAAGGGAACCGATTTCGGATTGTTGAAAAAGGTAGCTTCCGGTGGAGAAATGTCCCGAATCATGTTGGCAGTAAAATCTATACTATCGCAATATTCCAAACTTCCAACGATTATTTTTGATGAAATTGACACCGGAGTTTCAGGAGAAATTGCTAATAAAATGGGAGAAATCATGAGAGCGATGAGTCAATCAATGCAGGTTTTTGCGATTACACATTTGCCTCAAATTGCCGCCAAAGGCAATACCCATTATAAAGTTTTTAAAACAGTTTTAGGTAACAATACCGTTTCCGAATTGAAATTGTTGACCAACGAGGAACGCATCATAGAAATCGCCGAAATGCTTTCCGGAAAAGATATTTCTGATTCGGCACTGAATCATGCCAAAGCGTTACTGAACTAACCGTTTTAATTTATTATTTTTGTACCACATTAATTTTAATATACAGACAACTTAATTTCACAGAATATGATTATAGAACCAAGAATGCGCGGGTTTATTTGTTTAACAGCTCATCCTGAAGGATGTGCTCAAAGTGTTAGAAATCAAATAAGTTATGTAAAATCTAAAGGCACTATTGAAGGTGCTAAAAAGGTATTAGTAATTGGTGCTTCTACCGGTTTTGGTTTGGCTTCCAGAATTACAGCTGCTTTTGGTTCTAATGCCGCGACGATTGGTGTTTTCTTTGAGAAAGAGCCTGCTGAAGGTAAAACGGCTACTCCGGGTTGGTATAATTCTGCTGCTTTCGAACAAGAAGCGCAAAAAGTAGGTTTGTATGCTAAAAGTATCAATGGTGATGCTTTTTCTAACGAAGTTAAACAAAAGACAATTGATATAATCAAAGCCGATTTGGGTCAGGTGGATATGGTAATCTACAGCTTGGCTTCACCGGTTCGTATGCATCCTGTTACCGGTGTATTGCATCGTTCGGTTTTAAAGCCAATCGGAAGTACGTTTACCAACAAAACAGTAGATTTTCACACAGGTAATGTGACCCAAGTTTCTATTGAACCTGCTAATCAGGAAGATATCGATAACACTGTGGTAGTGATGGGAGGAGAAGATTGGGCGATGTGGATGGAAGCCTTAAAAAATGCCGGAGTTTTAGCAGAAGGTACAACAACAATTGCTTATTCTTATATTGGACCTGAAGTAACTGAAGCGGTTTATCGAAAAGGAACCATTGGTAGAGCCAAAGACCACTTGGAAGCTACCGCTTTTGAAATTACAGATAGTTTAAAATCTTTGGGCGGAAAAGCCTATGTTTCAGTTAACAAAGCATTGGTAACCCAAGCCAGTTCTGCCATTCCGGTGATTCCATTGTATATTTCTTTATTGTACAAAATAATGAAAGCCGAAGGTGTGCACGAAGGTTGTATTGAGCAAATTCAGAGACTGTTTGCGGACAGACTTTATACCAACGGAGCAGTTCCTACTGATGATAAAGGCAGAATCAGAATTGATGATTGGGAAATGCGCGATGATATTCAGGAAAGAGTCAAAGCTTTGTGGGCAACAGCTACGACTGAAAATCTTCCTGAGATTGGAGATTTAGCCGGGTATAAACAAGATTTCTTAAATTTATTCGGTTTCGGTTTTGACGGGGTTGATTATAATGCGGATACTAATGAAATGGTCCTGGTTCCAAGTGTTAAATAACATATAAGATTGTTAATATCTATTTTAAAAACTCACAAATATTTCTTTGTGAGTTTTTTTTATTTAAATTATCTTTATGATAATTAACTTTTAATCTTTAACAAATGAAAAAACATTACTTAATGTTATTTGCCTTATTCTCGGTCTGGCAAATAAATGCACAAGTACTGAACCAAAATGCAGCCTGGCCCAATGCGGCTTGGACGGTTACGGGTACTTTTAACAACATTCCCGCCGCTTTAGAAGGCAATCCTACCACTAGTGCTAATTTTGCCTGGGATGACGACGATGCCGGACAGTTAAGTGTTGATAACATAGCTGCTGAGTCACCGGTCATAAATTTAACAGCTGCTGTTTCAGCCGGTGAATCTAAAGTTAGAGTTAGTGTTCAATACACTTACAGAGTACTTGCCGGTTTTTTGCGTTTAGAATATTGGGATGCTGACTTAGCGGCATGGACTCCTTGGGGAGCTAATATTCCGGGCAACAACACCGCGGTTACAGATAATTTCTGTACACCTGCAAAAACATTGTATACCAGTTCTGATTTAGATTTATCTTCATTTACTCCTTCCCAATTGGCAGGATTCCGTTACAGAATTAATTTTGATGATCAAGATTGGGAGTGGGGTTTTTGTTTTAATTCACCAACAATCATTTCGGTGCCTACTCCATGTTTAACAGGGTTTAATTATCCTCCTGACACTACCGTACCTGCATTCTGTGATGGGGTAACACCAACTCAAATTGCGGATGATTCGTATGCGGGAGATTATTTTTATGTAAGTGTTACTTCAGGAGAAACATATAAATTTACCAGTTCTGTAGTAACAGATTTCTTTACCATCAGTACCGATGACGGATTGACTTCAGCTGCTTCAGGAACACAGCCACTTACATGGGTTTCAACCGTTACCGGAGATATTAGAGTACATTTAAATACCGATATAACTTGTGGAACTGAAGATAGTGATAGAACTACAAATGTGATTTGTGGCACTTTATGTTTGAACGGTTATTTATATCCGGCTGACACTTTAGTTTTCGAGAATTGTAATGGAAGTGAAGAATTATTCACAGAAGATACTTGGCCAGGTGAATATTCAAATGTTCAAGTTTATGCTTCAAACAGTTATACTTTCTCAAGTTCAGTTCCAACAGATTACCTTACCCTTACCGATGCTAATGGTACAACTGCATATGCAGTAGGAACAGGCTCTGTATCATTTACACCAACAGCGGATCAAGTAATTCGTTTTTATCTTCATTTAGATTCTGATTGCGGTACATCAACTGCCGGAAGAGAAAGAAGAGGTATTTGTACTACAACAGCTGTAGTTCCGGGATGTGCTACTAATCCGACACCGGCAGATGGCAGTACAACAGTACCTGCATTCTCTACTTTTGATATTTCATGGACAGCACCAACAACCGGTGATCCTGCTACTTCTTACGATTTATATACAGGAACAGCTGTTGATAATTTAGTTTTTGAAGGTAATGTGACAACTACTTCTATTACAGGAGTTGGACCAATCGGAGAATACAGCTTTACAGTTTACTGGCAAATTATTGCCCGAAATGCAGCCGGTCAAGCTATTGGTTGTACCATTTGGAGTTTTACTACAGAGCCTCAACCAACTGATGCGGTTGATTATGCCAATTTACAATGGCCACCAACAGCATCAATTGTACAAGGTGGGAATGTAACGGTTTACGGAAGAGTTTATGAGCCTGGTCTTACAGATACTACTGTAGGACAAGCGCCTGGTGTACTTGCATGGGTTGGAATTAGTCCTGTAGGAGATAATTCAAATCCAAATACATGGACTACTTGGGTTCCTGCTACTTTCAATGTTGAATATGGAAATGATGATGAGTATCAAGCAGTAATAGGAACAACTTTGGCACCGGGAACATATTACTATGCTACTCGTTATACCTTAAACGGAGGGCCATATGTTTACGGAGGAATCAATGCTTCACCACCAAATAATGGTAATATTTGGGATGGTGCTACTTTTGGTAGCGGTGTGTTAACTGTAAATGCTGCTCCGGC
>NZ_CAMLRU010000156.1 GCF_946482535.1 uncultured Flavobacterium sp. | reverse complement strand
TGGTTTTCTCTACCAATCCCCGATTGCTTGTAACCTCCAAATGGTGCTCCGGCCGGATAAGCGTGGTAACTGTTCACCCAAACTCTACCGGCGTGAATCGCTCTTGGTACTTGGTATAATTCGTGGGCATCGCGTGTCCAAACACCGGCGCCTAAACCATACAAGGTATCATTGGCAATTTCGATGGCTTCTTCGGTGGTTTTGAACGTGGTTACCGCCAATACCGGTCCGAAAATTTCCTCTTGGAAGATTCTCATTTTGTTGGTTCCTTTGAATACGGTTGGTTTGATGTAATACCCGTTATCTAAATCGCCACCTAATTTATTTTCATCGCCACCAATTAACAACTCGGCACCTTCTTCTTTTCCTAAATTGATGTAGGACAAAATTTTGTCTTTTTGCACTTTCGAAGCTTGCGCTCCCATCATTACGGATGGATCTAACGGATTTCCGGTTTTTACAGCAGCAACTCTTTCGATGACTCTTTCGATGAATTTATCGTAGATGTCTTCGTGCACCAATAAACGCGACGGACAAGTACATACTTCCCCTTGGTTTAAGCAGTACAATACGGCACCTTCAATGGCTTTGTCTAAGAATTCATCATCCGCTTCCATTACAGATGGGAAGAAAATGTTTGGAGATTTTCCGCCCAACTCTAAAGTTACCGGAACGATATTTTCGGTGGCATATTGCATTACCATTCTTCCGGTGGCAGTTGAACCAGTGAAAGCGGCTTTGGCCACTTTAGGATTAGTCACTAAAGCTCTTCCCAATTCGGAACCGAAACCATTTACCACATTCACCACGCCCGCAGGAATAATATCGCCAATCAATTCCATTAAAATCATAATCGAAATAGGCGTATTCTCTGCCGGTTTTAAAACCACGCAATTTCCGGCGGCTAAAGCCGGAGCTAATTTCCAAACTGCCATTAATAACGGGAAGTTCCATGGAATAATTTGGGCAATTACCCCGATTGGCTCGTGCACAATTAAAGAAACGGTGGTTTCGTCTAACTCGCTTACCGAACCTTCCTCTGCACGAATTACCCCGGCAAAATAGCGAAAATGGTCAATCGCCAAAGGCAAATCGGCTGCTAAAGTTTCGCGAACGGCTTTACCGTTATCTACGGTTTCTGCTGCTGCTAAATATTCTAAATTGTCTTCCATTACTTGGGCAATCTTGATCAACATATTACTACGGTCGGTCACCGATACTTTGCTCCAAGATTTGAAAGCCTCATGAGCAGCGTCGACAGCTAAGGTTAAATCTTCTTTATTGGAATGGGCGGCTTTGGTAAACACTTTTCCGTCAACCGGAGAAACCACGTCAAAATACTGACCGGAAGCCGGTGCTACAAATTTTCCGCCTATGAAATTGTCGTATTTATCTCTGAATGCAGGTCTTTGAATTAAATTACTCATAATTGTATTTTTTTGATTTATCCAAAAGTAATTTCAATCCCTAAGACCGAATAGCACAATTCGGGCATTTTATAGCACAATTTTATTGATATGAAAATTTTAAGATTTATTCTTTGCGGTTCTTCAAAAAAATACGCCAAATAATCATCAAATTAACAATCAGAAAGCTCTCGCTATATGATGCTTTTGGTCGAAAATATATTTTTAACTAAAAAGGGTAATCCCTATATTTGCACCCTTAAAGTAAAGTACATGAGAATCTCTTACAATTGGTTAAAACAATTCATTAAAATAGATTTAAAATCAGAAGAAACGGCAGCCATCCTAACCGATTTAGGTTTGGAAGTAGAAGTGGTTGAAAAATACCAATCGGTTCGCGGCGGTTTAGAAGGTGTTGTCGTGGGGCACGTATTGACTTGCGAAAAGCATCCCGATGCCGACCGATTGAAAATCACTACAGTCGATTTAGGCGAAGGCGCTCCGGTACAAATTGTTTGCGGTGCTTCAAATGTCGCCGCCGGACAAAAAGTACCTGTGGCGACCATCGGAACCCAATTGTTTGACAAAGAAGGTAATGCATTCGAAATCAAAAAAGGAAAAATCCGCGGACAAGAAAGCCACGGAATGATTTGCGCCGAAGACGAATTAGGTTTAGGAACTAGTCATGACGGGATTATGATTTTAGACGAAAAATTAAAACCCGGTACACCTTGCGCTAAAGTTTTCAATATAGAAAATGATGAAGTATTCGAAATTGGTTTAACACCTAACCGTGCCGATGCCATGTCACATATGGGGGTGGCTCGTGATTTACGTGCGAGTTTGTTGCAAAAAAACAGCAATATCGAATTGATTACACCTTCGGTTAGTACTTTTAGAATTGACAAGAGAACGTTGAAAATTGACGTTGACGTTAAAGACAATAAATTAGCCCCAAGATATTGCGGTGTTACTATTTCAGGCATAACTGTAAAAGAATCGCCGGAATGGTTGAAAAATCGTTTGAAAGCCATTGGATTGACTCCGAAAAACAATATAGTTGACGTTACCAATTATATTTTACACGACTTAGGACAACCGTTACACGCTTTTGATGCGGCAAAAATCAGTGGTAAAATCATTGTAAAAACGGTGGCTGCCGGAACAAAATTTACTACGCTTGATGACGTGGAACGTACTTTACACGAAGAAGATTTAATGATTTGTGACGAAAAAGGACCGCTTTGTTTGGCCGGTGTTTTTGGCGGAAAATCTTCAGGTGTGACCGAAACGACCAATGCTATTTTCTTGGAAAGCGCTTATTTCAATCCGGTTTCTATTAGAAAATCGGCTAAAAGACATGCTTTGAATACCGATGCTTCCTTCCGTTTTGAAAGAGGAATCGACCCTAATATTACTGAGTTTGCTTTAAAACGTGCGGCACTTTTAATCAAAGAAGTGGCCGGCGGAGAAATAACTTCGGACATTATTGATATTTACCCGAAAGCGATTGAAGATTTCCGTGTGTTCTTGAATTTTGACAAAACCACGAAACTCATCGGTCAAGAATTGCCTAAAGAAACCATCAAGAAAATTTTAGCTTCTTTAGACATCAAAGTAACTACCGTTTCCGATGCCGGTTTGGGCTTAATCATTCCGTCTTATCGCGTAGATGTGCAACGTGAAGTAGATGTGATTGAGGAAATTTTACGCGTTTACGGTTACAACAATATCAATTTTACTAAAAAATTAAACGCTACTGTTGCCAATTCGGCTCGAACCGAAGATTATAAAGTACAAAACATAGTAGCTTCTCAATTGAACGGTTTAGGCTTTCATGAAATGATGGCTAATTCCTTGACAACGCCTGATTATGTCGGTTTATCAGCTATGCTGAAAGAAGAATACAATGTCATGATGTTGAATCCGTTGAGCAATGACTTGTCGGCTATGCGTCAGTCATTGTTGTTCTCCGGTTTAGAAGCGGTTTCTTATAACATCAACCGCAGAAATGGAGATTTGAAATTATTCGAATTCGGAAAAACTTATCACAAATTGCCTTCGGGTTATGATGAACCTAAACATTTGACTTTGTTTGTTTCCGGAAATCGCAATGAAGAAAGCTGGACGAATCCGCAAAAACCTTCCGATTTCTTTTTATTCAAAGGTTATGTGATTTCGGTTTTAGACCGATTAGGCATTACCAAAGTGCAAAACAAACCGGTTGCTTCGGATGTATTTGCCGAAGGAATAGCCATCGCTTCCGGCAATGATACTTTGGTGGAATTCGGTACCGTGAAAAAATCAATTCTGAAACATTTTGACATCAAACAAGAAGTCTTTTATGCTGATTTTAATTGGAACTTGATTTTAAAACTAATAGGCAGCAAAATTAAATTTACCGATATTCCGAAATATCCTGAAGTACGAAGAGATTTAGCGCTTTTAGTAGATGAAGCCGTAGCTTTTGAAGCCATTTATACGATTGCACGCCAAACTGAGAAATCGCTCTTGAAAAATGTGAGTTTGTTTGATGTTTACCAAGGTAAAAACCTTCCGGAAGGCAAGAAATCTTATGCGGTGAGTTTCACTTTGCAAGACAATTCCAAAACCTTAACCGACGAGCAAATTGACAAAATCATGAGCAAGTTGCAGAAGAATATGGAAAATGAATTGGGCGCTAGTTTGAGGTAAATGTAAATCGTAGAGACGCGATGCATCGCGTCTCTACGATTTACATTAATCTTGCGTTCAGTACTTTGGAGAATTTTTCGGCACCTTTTAGATTCAAATGATCACAGTCGTGAAAATCGGTTCGTTCCATAGGGAAGTTTAAATAATTCCAATAGTCGAGTTGGTATTTTTGGGCGAGCTTTTGATAATCGTCTTCTGCTCTTTTCAGCATGTTTTTATTGAGCGCCTTCACATAATCTTGATGACAAGGCATGGTTAGTAGTATTGGCGTAATATTTTTAGCTTTCAGCAATCGGATAAAATCTTCCAAATCCTTTACAATTTCATTTTTTTCGAGAGAAATGCCTTCGTCTAAGCCTTTTCCGGCTCTGTTGAAAATATGACTCGTTGTTAAACCTTCTTCTCTAGTGCCTTTGTATCCGAAAAATCCTTTTACGATAGGTTTATTTAAATCGTGATCACTGTCTAAATCAAGGGCTTTGATAACTTTGTATTTTCCGCTCAAATCATTCTTCAACAATTTTAGAGCAATACTGGTAGAATAACCATTTAAGTAACTGTACTTCGGGAAGAAAGGCATTTCATTTTTATACTCAATCCCGTTGCCGTAATACGACCAAATTGCACGACTGTCCATTCGGGAATAAGTTAACGAACTACAGTCGACTGTGATAAAAACGTATTTCAAATTAGAAAGTTGGTCCAAGTATTTTAATGCAATTCGTTTATCGTAATATAACGGTTGGGCTACATTGGCCAAGTTATAGGCATACTTTTCGAATTGATTCGAGTCAATGCCCAAAGTAGCTCTGGAATTTCCTAAAATCAATACTTCAATTTCTTTGGCGTTTTGAAGAATGCCTTTTTCTTTTTCGGTGTAAGTGGTATCTATTTGTCTTAAATAAATTTCAAAACCAATAATGACAACACCAATCGGCAAGGCAAAGTAGAGCAAGTATTTTAAAAATTTCTTCATGCCTTTTAAAATTGAAAATAGATAAATTGTTGCTCTTTAGAATCTACACAGTAAAAAATCACTGCGATGAGAACGTAATAGAAAGCCCAACGAATTGGTCTTTTCCATTGCAAGCCCAACTTTGCTAAAGCAAAAGGTTGTTCTCTGCCTAACCATTCAATTATCAGAAAGAAGGCTAACATGACGAAGGTATTGTTGTTGGAAGGCATTTTGGTTGGCAGGGCAAACAAACTCCGTGAAAACAAGTCTGATATATAGTTTAAAGCGTGTGACAAATCATTCGCCCTGAAAAATATCCAAGCCAAAACCGTCAAGCCAAAAGTGAGTGTTACTTGGAAAAACTCTTTGAGCGTTGGTAAATATCTGCCTTGGGCAACTATATCAAGGTTATTCCTATTGGTATTAAAAATAATAGAAGGCATAATATAGAGCGCATTGAGCAATCCCCAAATGATGAATGTCCAATTGGCACCGTGCCAAAAACCACTGACTATAAAAATGATAAAAGTGTTTCTGATTTTCATCCACATACCGCCTTGGCTTCCGCCTAACGGAATGTATAAATAATCTCGGAACCACGACGACAAGGAAATGTGCCAACGCCGCCAAAATTCGGCTATATCTCGAGAGAAATAGGGGAAAGAAAAATTTCGGAGCAAATCTATGCCAAAGAGTTTGGCCGTTCCGATAGCAATATCGGAGTAGCCTGAAAAATCACCGTAAATTTGGAACGCAAAATAAACCGCACCCAAAAAAAGCGTGCTACCCGAATATTCGCCGGAGTTGTTAAAAATTTCATTGGCGTATTCGGCGCATTTGTCGGCTATGACAATCTTTTTAAACAATCCCCAAAGAATTTGACGCAAACCATCGGCGGCATAGGTAAAATTAAAAGTCCTGCTTTTTTTTATCTGAGGCAACAAATGTGTGGCTCTTTCAATTGGTCCGGCAACCAACAAAGGAAAGAAGCTGACAAAGAGCGAATAGTCGATAAAATTCTTTTCCACTTTTATTTTGTCTTTGTAAATATCGATTACATAAGACAAACCGTGGAAAGTATAGAA
>NZ_CAMLRU010000155.1 GCF_946482535.1 uncultured Flavobacterium sp. | reverse complement strand
GTTGGTAGCTGCAAGGATAATTACACCACTGTTGGTTCCAAAACCATCCATTTCGGTCAACAATTGGTTTAGGGTATTTTCGCGTTCGTCATTAGAACCCGAGAAGTTGTTTTTGCCACGGGCACGACCTACAGCATCAATCTCATCTATGAAGATGATGGCCGGTGCTTTGTCTTTGGCTTGTTTGAATAAATCCCTAACACGAGAGGCACCAACTCCAACAAACATTTCCACAAAATCTGAACCTGATAAGGAGAAGAAAGGCACTTTAGCTTCACCGGCTACGGCTTTCGCCAAAAGGGTTTTTCCGGTTCCAGGAGGCCCAACCAATAAGGCGCCTTTTGGAATTTTACCTCCAAGAGTAGTGTATTTGTCAGGGTTTCTCAAGAATTCAACAATCTCTTGTATTTCTTCTTTGGCTCCTTCTAATCCGGCTACATCTTTGAATGTGGTTTTTAGATCGGTTTTCTCATCAAATAATTTAGCTCTCGATTTTCCGATGTTGAAAATTTGACCTCCGCCACCTCCGGCGCCACCTCCCGACATTCTGCGCATGATTATAATCCAAAGGCCAATGATGATAATGATAGGTAATAAATTGATAAACAATTCTGTCCAATTGCTCTTTGGTTTGAAGTCATAGTCTTTTAATTTACCTTCAATTTTGGCTTTCTCGATTTTATTTTGAAAGACTTCATCGTTCCCGATTTCGAAGGAATAGTGTGGTCCTTTGTTGGGGTTGCCCAACATGTCTTTGGCCAATTTGCTGTGTGCTTTGTCTTTTAAAGCGGCAGCTGTCAGATAGGCTTCGCCTTCTGTTTTGTTGAAAATCACTACTTTTTCAATTTGCCCTTTGTCTAAATACTCGTTGAATTTAGACGAAGAGATTTTAGCAGTATCCTGAAAACCGGAACCGCCTATGTAGTTTAATCCGAAGAATATAATAATTAATCCGGCGTAAATCCACCATGGACTTATTTTAAAATTATTGGGTTTCTTTTCGGTAGCCATATATGTTTAGCGCAATTTTTTAATAGTTACTTGGAATGGTCGTAATTTGGGCATCGCCCCATAGTCCTTCAATGTTGTAGAATTCACGGATTTGTTTTTGGAATACGTGTACCACGATGTCTACATAATCCATGAGAACCCACTCGCCATTGTCCGTACCTTCTACGTGCCATGGTTTGTCTTTTAATTCTTTGGAAACCAGTTTTTGGATGGAGTTAACAATAGCGTTAACTTGGGTGTTGGAATTTCCGTTACAAATGATAAAATAATCACAAACGGCGGTGTCTATACCTCTTAAATCGAGTATGTCGATATCATTTCCTTTTACTTCTTCAATGCCTTTGATGATACTCGCCAAGAGTATATCGGTGTTTACTGCTTTTTTCGTCATCTAGTATTTATGTGTATTTGGCAAAGGTATTACTTTTTGTCCTTATTTTTGCTTAACAAAAGTTTAAAATTACTACCAAATTTTATTTCTATCATGCCTATAATCAAACTCGATGCCATAGATTCTACCAACGACTATTTGAAGCACTTGGCCAAAGAAAAATGGTTGGAAAACTATACGGCTGTTATGGCTTGGGAGCAAACCAAAGGCAGAGGACAAATGGGTTCGGAATGGGTGAGTGAAGCCGGTAAAAACCTCACTATTAGTGTTTTGGTTAAAGATGTTCCTCAGGATATGATCTCTATTTATGACTTTAATGTTGCGGTGGCTTTGGCGGCAATTGGGGTGCTGACTATGAATGGCATAACTAAAGTAAATGTCAAATGGCCCAACGACATAATGGCAGAGAATAAGAAAGTGGGTGGCATATTGATAGAGAATTCTCTTAAATCAGATGGCAGTTATACGGCGGTGGTTGGTTTTGGTTTGAATTTGAACCAAACCGATTTTGAACATTTGCCCCAAGCTAATTCGTTGACAAACATTACTCAGCAAACATATGATATTGAAGAAATGGCTGAACGGTTTATAAAATCTCTTAAACTTCACCTTATTCTTTTTCCGGAGCGCACTGATGAAGCTTGGGCACATTACAACAGTTTGCTGTTTAAAAAGGACAAACCGGCAGCCTTTGAATTTCCCAACGGAGACCGATTTATGGGCATCATCAAATGTGTTACTCGAGATGGTAAACTCGCGGTGCTTCTAAATGATGACAGTGTGGAATATTATGAATTGAAGGAAGTAAAATTGTTGTATTAGCTTTACTTTTTAAACTCTCCAAAGTGCCACAATATACCCGACGGATCGTGTACAAAACATTCGCTTCCCCATTCTAAATCTCGAATAGGTACCACCCGAACATCAGGGTATTTTGATGGTAAGTCTTTGGCTAATAATTCGGAATAAAACTGATTTACATCTTTCACTTCCATGAAAACCATGGTGTTGTCTATCCAATCTTTTACATAAGCATCTTGCAGATAAAAACCCAATGCTTCACTTTTGAAATAAGAAAGATTAGGAGATAAAATAACTTCTTCAAACCCCAAGTCTTTGTAAAAACTTCTTGAAGTTTGATAGTCTTTGGCTCCAATAAAAGGCCGAATGGATAGGGCTTTGTGATTCATGGTTTCCGATAAGATTTATTGCTAAAAGCATCATACGTCATTCCGCTAATATACAAAAAACCACTTTTAACCGAGAGAAGCTTGTTTGAGTGACTTCGTTGCGGTAAAAGCAGTCCTATATTTTTTTGCGCGTTAGTTTCACTCCAAAACCCTCTTATTAAAGTCTCAAAATAACAAGAGGGCGGAGCGGTAGGTATATAATGCCGGTTTATCGCATGTTCATTTGCACAAAGTGCAGCAGTTTTTGGCGTTCTACCGGCGCGGGGAATATCTTTAAACAACGGTCGACAGTAGCCGCAATGCGAATGCGGGGAAAGTCGGGAAATTCCTCGGCTATAATTTGAATAATAAATTTGCGGTCGAGTGGTTTCTCGACATCAATAAATGGTGTGTCATATACCATTTTACACTGAGATTCTACATTAGTCCAACACATGATTTTGTTTTTTTAATTATGATTTATTCAAATTTTAATTGCTGTCAATTCTTCCTTTTTTCAGCCATGACAACCCAAAGGCTAATAAGGCAATAGATTCTAAAACAAAAGTGATATTATAGGCTTGTAGTTCAGGATAACTTTCTTCCAACCCAATGGAGTAAACTAAAATTAAGACGATACAAATCAACATAACAATACCGCAGTATTTGTAAAAGTTATGAGAAGGCATTTTGCCAAAATCGGCTACATTGGCTGTACGTCTGAAATTGAATATTGAGATGAGTGATAATGTTGTAAAAAAGAATCCTGCAAAAATATAATGTACATAACCCATGATTTCACTGCTTATGTAGGTACGAACAT
The DNA here is from genome assembly GCF_946482535.1 of uncultured Flavobacterium sp. Next base: position 2,796 of record NZ_CAMLRU010000155.1, on the reverse strand, counting down.
TATCCGAAATACAATGATTGAAAGAGGTGGGAATTAGCGCAACACCCAGTGCACAGAATCCGGCTAAGTTGGTCATGAAACTATCAGAAGGAATAATTTCCTCATCGCGTTGCGGATATCCGCGATAACTAAACAGGAATAGCGCTACTGCGCAAAGTGTTCCGGTAAAAAGTTCACCAACCGTAGTATAATAATAATGGCTGATTGACGGTTTTAAAGAATTTCCGGCAGTGTATGTATTACATTGTGTCATCATAAAAGTTTCATTATTGAATAAGTTATAATGATTAATCATATAATTGCCGGCAAGTAGGATAAAAGGCAAAGACAAACCGAGCCAACCAATAGATTGTCGCATACGGTGATAGGAAATCACCAGATTTGGGCTTGGATTTCTGATGGGCATGTAATTGTATTATTTGGATTTTACCTGATGAATAAAAACCTGCCCTTTTACAAATATCAAATACCACTAAAATTTTTGCGAGAGACGGGCAGGATTTTATTAACTAACCAAAACATAAATTAATTATGCTTTTGATTTTTTAAAATTCGGAAAAGTAAACCAATAAAAAAATCCCCATTAATGGGGATTTTTTTTCTTATTTTTAAGGTAAAAATACTACAAATAGTCATATTTACGCTCTAAAGCAAATTTTGTCAAATCGGTTTTCCCGATAATTTTGATTTTTTTTGACATGTTTTTACGATGGGAATCTACCGTTGATTTTTCTATAAAAAGAGCGTCTGCAATTTCTTGAGATGATTTTCCTTCGGCTATTAATTGCAGTATTTCTTTTTCTCGATTGCTAAAGAACAATTCGTTTTTGGGAGTTTCATATTCGTTTTCGGCTTCATTTACAAAATAGGAGTAACCTTCACTAACCGCTCTTATGGCATCCAAAACGGTTTGTAGCGAAGAGTTTTTCATGATATAACCTGAAGCACCTGCCTCTTTCATCTGGGTAATGGCATCGTCATGGTCAAACATGCTGAAGGCAATAATTTGCGTATTGGGCAATTCGGCTTTGATGGTTTTGGTAGCCACTATACCATCGCATTTGGGCATTCGAATATCGGTAATTACAACATTGGGTTTGAGTTGGCGTACAATTTTAATCAATGCAACACCGTCGTTGGCATACCCTACAATTTCAATGTCACTCTCGTTTTTGAGAAATGATTTCATACCATCTATTAGTGCTTGGTGGTCTTCGGCGATTACTATCTTTATCATAATGGAATGTCTATAATGATGGTGGTTCCTTTTCCTTCAAAGCTGTCTATGTTAAAAGTCCCGTTGAGCTGTTCAACTTTCTTTTCAATGTTACTTAAACCCATGCCTTCTTTTTTATTAATTGTTTTGGGATTGAATCCTTTCCCATTGTCTTCAATAAGGATATTGATACTATCGTCGTCTTGGGTTAAACTAATCGTTATTTCGGTAGCTTCTGCGTGTTTAATCGTGTTGGTTAATATTTCTTGAATCATACGGAAAAGAGTAACTTCAAGAGCGTTTTCCAATCTTTTGGTCATGCCGAATGGGATTACCTGTACGTTAAGTTTGTTGGGTATGGCCACTTTCTTGGCAATATTTTGAACGGCCGGTACTAATCCTTCACTACCGATTACTCCGGCATTTTTGGCATGTGCCATACCGCGTACTTTTTGGTAAGCTTCTTCTATAAGCTCATCAGTCTTGGCAAACATTTCTTTTTCTTCCTCTTTGATACCTTCTTTTTGTTGGTAAAGGTTCTGAAAATTGAGCCTTAGGGTTGCCAAAACACTGCCCAAATTATCGTGCAAATCGTTGGCCAATTTTAAGCGCTCTTTTTCTTGTCCCTCTAAGATCTTATCAATTTCGAGTAATTCTTGCTCTTTGAGCACATTTTGGAGCTTCTGACTTTCAATTTCTTTTTCTTGTTCGGCTATTTTTTTCTTTTTGTTGATATAACTTATCCTGAAATAGGTACCGATGATGAAAATTAAAAATATAGCAACAAACAGATACAGTATCAGTTTGTTTTTTTGGTCTTTGATTTTGAGGTTTTTATTTTCGAGCTCTTTTTTTTCAGTTTCGTATTTAGTGTTTATGTCGCGAATGATCTTGGTTTCATCTTCTTCACTCATTCCTATAGATGCATGTTTTTTATCTAGATACTCTAAGGCCTTTTCATAGTTTTTCATTTCACGATAGGTATCAGATATAAACTGGTACATATTCTGATTGAAAAGAGTTCTATAATTGTCGAATTTTAAAGAAAATGTTTTCTCGAAAAGCGGTAATGCTTTCTCCGGTTTTCCTTCTAGTCTTAAAATTTGACCATAATTAAGATAGACATAAGCCATGCCTTCCTGAAAATTATGTTTTTTACTTTTCTCTAAAGATAAATTTAGATAATGGCGTGCCAATTTAAAATTCTTTAGTTTTCTATAATAAGCAATACCAATTCTTCTGTCATATACTGTTTCATCGATGTAATAGTTGTTTTTTACAGCAATCGCTTTTCCTTCTTGAAAATTCCGAAGCGCTTGGTAAGGTAAAGAATCCCTAAGACTGCTGCCCACTTCTAAATAGGCCGAGCTTAACAATTTTGGTTTATTATTTTTTTTGGCATAGGCAATAGCCTCATCCAAGAGGGGTTTGTAATCTTTATACTTATAATATGTATAACTTTTTTGTTCAGCAATAGTTATAGCCAATTCCATGGCTTTGTCTAAATCATTGGCTTTAAGATATAATTCTCTGGCTTTTACAAAATGTTCAGCGGCACCGGCACCGGAGTTGCTTAAATA
>NZ_CAMLRU010000154.1 GCF_946482535.1 uncultured Flavobacterium sp. | reverse complement strand
TATCCGAAATCACTGGGATTTGAATTCGTCAAAATTATCGTGCTGCCTTTGATAGATAGTTACGACCTCAGTATTGAAGACAAAATGCACACATTCATCAAGCACATCGCCAAACAAACCGCTTATGCACTGCCGGAAAGAAAAGGCAAAATGTTCGTAACCGGCGGTGGTGCTTATAATGATTTTCTACTGGAATGCATGCAAAATTACATGCCCGAAATGCAGATTATTGTTCCCGATGCTAAAACTTTAGAATTCAAAGAAGCCTTGATTTTTGGACTTCTTGGCGTATTAAAATTACAAAAAGAGATTAATGTTTTGAGCAGTGTCACGGGTGCTGAAAAAGACCATAGCAGTGGAAAAATTTATAGACTATAATCTCTACTACAAATCAGACACGATATTTACAAGAGACTTTTATCAATACAAATCCTAATTCGTAATTCCGCATTCGTAATTCTCAAATTCCTATATTTGCACAGCAAACCAAAATTGAATCTAACTAAAACTACGAATCTGAAGTGAGCTCAGATGATACACAATGAAAGACTTATTAAAAAAATTCGAAAACAAAGAACCTGAAATCATTTTCAACTGGAAAGATGCCGAGACAGAAGCCGAAGGATGGACCGTAATTAATTCCCTTCGCGGTGGTGCTGCAGGTGGCGGAACACGTATGAGAAAAGGCTTAGACGTAAACGAAGTTTTGTCTCTGGCTAAAACTATGGAAGTGAAATTTTCTGTTTCAGGTCCGGCCATCGGTGGTGCCAAATCGGGCATCAACTTTGACCCGAATGACCCGCGCAAAAAAGGCGTTTTGCAACGTTGGTATAAAGCGGTTTCTCCTTTGTTAAAAAGTTATTACGGAACCGGTGGTGATTTGAATGTAGACGAAATCCACGAAGTAATTCCGATGACCGAAGAATGTGGTGTTTGGCATCCGCAAGAAGGGGTGTTCAACGGCCATTTCAAACCGACAGAAGCCGATAAAATCAACCGAATCGGACAATTGCGTCAAGGCGTTATCAAAGTAATCGAAAACCCGAAATTTTCTCCGGACGTATTAAGAAAATATACTGTAGCCGATATGATTACAGGTTTCGGAGTTGCCGAAGCCGTACGTCATTTTTACAATATTTACGGCGGTGATGTGGTAGGTAAAAAAGCCATTGTACAAGGATTTGGAAATGTAGGTTCGGCCGCTGCTTTTTATTTGGCGGAAATGGGTGCCAAAGTAATCGGAATCATCGACCGAGATGGTGGTGTGATTAAAGAAGAAGGTTTCTCTTATGAAGAAATCAAAATGATGTTCCTAAATAAAGACGGTAATAAATTGGTTGCCCAAAATATGATTCCGTTTGCCGAAATCAACGAAAGAATCTGGACGCTTGGTGCTGATATTTTTGCGCCATGTGCCGCTTCAAGATTGGTTACCAAAGACCAAATAGACAGCCTAATCGCTAATGGTTTGGAAGTAATTTCTTGTGGTGCCAATGTACCGTTTGCCGATAAAGAAATTTTCTTTGGCCCGATTATGGAAGAGACTGACAGCAAAGTGAGTTTGATTCCCGATTTTATTTCGAATTGCGGTATGGCCAGAGTTTTCGCCTACTTTATGGAGAAAAAAGTACAAATGACTGACGAAGCCATCTTCTACGACATTTCGGAAACCATTAAAAAAGCTTTAGATAAAGCCCACGCTTTGAATTCCGACAAGAAGAATATCAGCGCGACAGCTTTTGAAATTGCACTGAAACAATTAGTTTAGTAAAAAATTAACAGCAAAGGTTACACAATATTTACTACTTTTAAGCGTTATAACTTAAACGAACAAAAGAATAGTTATGAGTTTTGAACTAACCGATAATGACAAAAAATCCTTAGCCATTACCACTGTAGTGTATGCTTTGCTGATTCTTTTACTTTTCTTGTTGCGTTTTTGGCCTCCTGCCGATATGAAAATCATGGGCGGTGGTGGCGGTGGCGGCATCGAGATGAACTTTGGCGACAGCGATTACGGTTTAGGCGATAATTACAAAAGTGAAGTCTTAAACGTAAAAGACCAAGCTAAAGTGGCTCCAACTACCACTTCGCCTGAAGACAACATCATTTCGGATGAAAGCGATGATGAAGAGACCAATGTAGCCATCCCGAAGAAAGACATCAAAAAAACACCAACTCCTGTTGTTCCTAAAAAGGACATCAAACCGGCACCCGAAAAACCAAAAGTCTCTAAAAATGCCAATGATGCTTTATCGAGTATTTTAGGAAACAAAGGCGGTGACGGCAATGACACCAAAGGCGGCAACAAAGGAAGCGCAAACGGCAATCTGAACTCCAGCGGTTATTACGGTAACGGCAGCGGAACAGGTTCGGGTGGCGGAAACGGCTCAGGAACCGGAACCGGTAGTGGTTCGGGTACAGGTTCAGGAAGTGGCAGCGGAAGCGGCGGTGGCAATGGTAGTGGTTCTGGATATTTTCTAGGAAATAGAAAAGCATTAAGCAAACCTGAGCCTCAAAACCCATGTGGAAATGAATCTGGAAGAGTTGCTGTTGAAGTTAAGGTTGATCGAAACGGAAATACAATTAGCGTTACAGTTGGAGTTCAAGGAACAACAAATGCAAATAGTTGTTTAAAAGAACAAGCCAAAATCGCGGCTATGAAGACCAAGTGGAGTGCTGATCCCAACGCAAGTGAAATACAAGTCGGAAAAATTATTTATGGTTTTGGACTTAAATAAACATAAAAAAATCCCATTCGAATAAATGGGATTTTTCTTTTATCTTATTTCCGATTACCAACCATCGGCTTTCTTTTTCTTATCCATAAAAGTGACTAAACTTTTATTCAATTCATTAAAAAGTGTTTCGTAAGCAGCCGGAACATCGTCTTTGTATTTTTTCAAACTGCCGTCTTTGTTATAATACTCGGAGAAATCATTTAGATCGTGTGTTATAACAGTAGTGGCATTATTAGGTTTCTCGGATAAACCAACTGCTTCAAACTTGAACTTTCCGTCTTTGAAACTGATATCTATGGTGAATGTAGCATAAGTACAAACTGTCGTCCCGCCGGCTTTACTGCAAAGGAAGTTTTCTTTTCCGCCTTCAATCGTAATTTTTTCGCCTTCTACAGATGACACTACTTTGTATCCTTTTTTACTGTTTTCTTTTACCCAAGCCAAAGTCAAATTGTAAGTGTCTTTAGCCGAACCTTCATAATTGGTCACTATAAAATCGGTTAAGCCTTCTTTGGAAAACTTGAATTCGGTGTCTTGGGCAAATGTTGAGACCGAGATAAAGGCCATCAACAGCAACGCTTTTACTTTCATTATAACTATTTTAAATTTAATTCGGACTCGTGGCGATAACGAACTTGAGCTTGTTCTTCACGCCTATTTGCAGCACATCTACCAAGTCTTGCACTTGCATAGTGGCCGGAATTCTAATCACAACGGTTTGTTGCTTTTCGGGATCCATTTTGGACAATAGTTTTGCTTCTAGTTGGCCAAAATCTACTTCTTCTTTATCCACAAAAAATCGCTTCTCTTCCGTTACCGAAAGCGTGATTAATTGCTTGTTGGTTTTTTCATTCGTTTTCGATTTGGGCAATGTCATTCGGATAACATTTGGGTTGGCCAAGGTCGAAATAATCAGGAAAAACAACAATAAGAAGAACATAATGTCGCTTAACGAAGAGGTCGCGACTTCTGCATGAAATCGTTTATTTCGCTTTATGGCCATTTGGTCTTTGAATTATGTTGACAAATTCTAATACTTGTTTTTGAATCGACAATGAGAAACTATCAATTTTCCCATTGAACAAGTGGTAAGCCGCGTAGGCAATAATACCTACAATCAATCCGGCACCACTACTAATCATCTTTTCATATAAACCTCCGGAAATATTCCCGATACTGATATCTTCGGTTACCGATATACTGTAGAAAATTTTAATTACCCCGGAAATAGTTCCGATAAATCCCAGCGTTGGTGCAATACCGGCTATCAAACCTAATTGGCCCAATCTTCTTTCCATGTAACCAATTTCAATATTGGCGGCACGTTCCATATTCGACTCAATTTCATTAATGTGTCGACCAATAGTCAGCACTCCTTCTTTTAGAATATTCCCTTGAGCCGAACCGCTTCTTTCAGCAGCATTAACAGCCATATCAATATTGGCATTGTTCAAATGATTTCGCACATCCGACATCAAATGATTATCGATTTTGGCCGCTTTATGGATGTAGATATAGCGTTCAAAAATGATATACAAAGTGTAAAAAAGCAACAGTGCAATCGGAATTAAAAAAAGTCCTCCTTTGGTAATAAACTCTAAAACCGAAACTTCATTGGTTAGAGCTGCATTGGCAGTGTCAGCCGTTGGAATGGCTTGCGCTAAAGTATCAACTTGCAACTGTAAAAATGTACTAATCATATTTATTAAATTTTTGGGCTGTTAATTCTGAAAATAATTTCAAATTTGTATTGTCTTATAGGCATCACAATATACAACGAAAAAAAAATTAAAAAAGTATATCAAAATTATTTTTTCCTAAAATTATGAACTACAAAGAAACCTTGGATTGGATGTTCAATCAATTGCCCATGTACCAAACCCAAGGTGCCACAGCCTATAGAAAAGACATTACCAACACGGTTTTACTGGCCAATCATTTAGGCAATCCAGAGAAACATTTAAAATGCATTCACGCAGCCGGAACCAACGGAAAAGGCTCCACTTGTCACCTATTGGCTTCGGTCTTGATGGAAGCCGGTTACAAAGTTGGACTCTATACTTCTCCTCATTTAAAAGATTATCGAGAAAGAATTACCATCAACGGCGAACCCATTTCGGAAACTTATGTTTGTGACTTTATCAACAAAAACAAATCCTTTTTTGAAGAAAACAAATTGAGTTTTTTTGAGATGAGCGTAGGTTTAGCTTACGAGTATTTTGTCAAAGAAAAGACAGATATTAATATTATTGAAGTCGGTATGGGCGGAAGACTGGATTCTACCAACATCATTACTCCATTAGTTTCTGTAATCACTAACATTGGTCTCGACCACACCCAGTTTTTAGGCAACACGCTAGAAGCCATAGCTTATGAAAAAGCCGGCATCATAAAACCCAAAATTCCGGTAATTATAGGCGAATACCTTCCCGAAACCAAACCCGTTTTTGAAGCCAAAGCCCAAGAAACAGACTCCGAAATTTACTTCGCCTCCGATTTTACTCATGAAAACTATCCTTCAGCCTTATTAGGCGATTATCAGTTTCACAATAAAAAAACGGTTTTACAGACTCTGAAAGTATTACAATCCAAGCAACTGTTGTCGGTTTCAGAAGAAAATATTAAAAATGGCTTTTTGAACGTGATTCAGAACACCCATTTACAAGGCCGTTGGCAACAATTAGGTGAAAACCCAAGAGTAATTTGCGACACCGCACACAATGCTCATGGTTTGTCAGTTGTCATGAACCAACTAAAAAAAGAACAATTTGAGACATTGCACATCGTTTTAGGAGTGGTCAACGACAAAAATCTGGAAGAAATCATGCCTTTGTTTCCTAAAAATGCAAAATATTATTTCTGCAAACCCAATATTCCTCGCGGTTTAGAAGCTGAAGTTTTAAAAGAAAAAGCCGAAAGTTTCGAACTTAAAGGAACAATATACGATTCTGTTTCAAACGCTTATGAGAACGCTACCAAAAATGCGTCACCAAATGACTTTGTTTATATAGGCGGCAGTACTTTTGTAGTTTCAGAAATTTTGTAATTTTTTTCCATTTTAATTTGCAGAATCAAAAAACTGCCCTATATTTGCACCGCAATCAAGCACAATGAGGGCGATTAGCTCAGCTGGTTCAGAGCATCTCGTTTACACCGAGAGGGTCGGGGGTTCGAATCCCTCATCGCCCACAAAGAAAACCGATTAGGAAACTAATCGGTTTTTTTATTTGTAATATGTGACAAAAGCTTGCTTTTAGGCGCAGATTTCAAATAAAAAAATCAAGGCTGAGCAGCAGCCGTAGGTTTTCTTTGTTCAGGACACCCCGGAATGGGATCACCATAGGTAATCCCTTCCACCCTAAGTTTTTAAAGCGAACTAAAGTTCGCATACCTGACTGCCACCGGCAGTCCTCCTCTTAATATCAAATCTCATCGCCCACAAAGAAAACCGATTAGGAAACTAATCGGTTTTTTTATTTGTAA
>NZ_CAMLRU010000153.1 GCF_946482535.1 uncultured Flavobacterium sp. | reverse complement strand
TGCTTTGATAGCGCTTGGAAAATGGCACTCAGACTTCGAAAACAATTTTATCGTAGCCGAAAATTATTTTGATAAAGCGAGAATTATCGCCATTCCACTGACCGATAAACTGTTTGAAATCAAAACCATAGAAAGCTTAATTGAACTTAAAAAAAAGCAAAATGATTTTGAAAAAGTCAGTCAGTTGCAAGAAGAAGTCATCCAAATTAAAGACAGTTTTTATTCTTTCGAAAGAGAACAAATTGTAAAGAGTTTAGAAGTGCAATTTGAAGTGTCGGAAAAAAACCGAAAACTGGAACTCATTTCCAAAGAACAAGAAGTCTCTAAATTGACCAATTATCTTTTGATTACGCTATTGGGATTGTTGATCCTCATCTTTTCGATACTGTATTTCTTAATGAAAAGAATCAATAAGCGCGACAAACAATTGCTCAAAACCAAAGAGGAATTAGTTGCCTTAATGGAAGAACAGAAGCTTTTGAAAGAGCAGCAATTCCAGAACGACATCGAACACAAAGAAAGTCAGTTAAGCGCCGTTACCATTCAAATGATTGAGAAAAATGAGATTTTAGACGAAATCAAAAATATCATTAGTAAAAAAGCACCCAACTCAGAATCAGAACTAAAAAAACTGGTCAGCAAATACACTATACAGGACAATAACTGGCGAGATTTTGACCATTATTTCGAAAGTGTAAACAAAAATTTCTACACGCGCTTAAAACAAAAATATCCGGATATCAGTGCCAATGATTTGAAAATTTGCGCTTTGATAAAATTGAATCTTTCCATCAAAGAAATGGCCTCCATTCTCAACATTTCACCCGATAGCGTGAAAACAGCACGGCACCGATTGCGAAAGAAACTCCAACTCAACACCGAAGAAAACCTAACCGACTTTATACTGTCTGTATAAAAGCCGTTAGCTAATTTTATTATTGAAAACCGTTACTTGTTTACCTATTGTTTACCTGGTTTTTGCAGATAAACAAAATCTAATCCGTATTTTTGGTTTTAGAAATTGCTATGAAAAAGTTACTTTAATCAATCCGGTGTCATTATGAAAAAACATTATCTTTTTTTGAATGTTGTTTTATTCCTTTCCGCTTCACTTAATGCCCAAGTGATCAATGGAAATTTTGAAATTGTAAAACCCAATTGGCTACCGAGTAATTGGGGCATGAATTTTACACAACCGGTTACGATTGGCATCCCTAATGGCGAAACAGTGGCCAATGAAATTCAATACACCACCAATATCCCCTCGATGGTTTACGCCACAACCGATTCTCAAAACGGTCAATATGCGATGGAAATCTCGAATGCGTTCAACTCCACAGAAAATGTTGTAATTCCGGGAAGCGCTACTATTTTCAGCGATGCAACTCAGGATTCTCCCGGATGGAATGCCGGAATTCCGATTGTACAAGACGCTCAAGTTTATATGATTGGTTTTTACTATAAGTTTCTACCTGTTGGTAATGATGTAGCCGAAGCCAAAATTGAAGTATTTGATACAAACGGCGAAATAATGGGCAACGCCGAAGTAGAAATTATGGGGACCAATAACCAATTTGAATACGTTTATATGCCTATAAATTTTACTTCAAATGCTATTAAAAGCTACATGACAATTAGTTTTTCGATGGCCAAAGCCGGTTCAACGCCAACCTTCGGCAGTAGGCTATTAGTAGACAATGTGGTAACCAATTTTGCAGCATTGGAAATTATTGACAATCCTATTTCGACAGTGTTTTCAATGTATCCGACAGTAGCAGACGAAGAACTCTATATCATCCCGGGAACTTTACAAAGCGATTTAATTCAATACAAAATCATCGATACCCAAGGAAAAATCGTCAAACAAAATACCACTACCGGAAACTCAGCTTACATTTACACTATGGATGTTAGCCAATTGAGTTCAGGGCTTTACTTTTTACAAGTCACTTCAAAAACCGGTAACCTTACCAAAAAATTCATCAAAAAATAAATGAGTTAATAAGTCTTGTTTGCTAAGCCGGATTGGAAAGTAATGACTTCAATCCGGTTTATTTTTTTTTGGAAGTCTAAGTTTATATCTTTACTAAAAAAATAAAACTTTATGGATTTTTCAGCAAAAATGCTTCGCGATAATGCCTTGGCAGACAAAGTAATTGTAGTAACCGGTGGCGGAAGTGGTTTAGGCAAAGCCATGACCAAATACTTTTTGGAATTAGGTGCCAAAGTCGCCATCACTTCAAGAGATTTAGAAAAACTAAAAACTACGGCAGCCGAATTAGAAAAGGAAACCGGAGGCCAATGCTTGCCTTTGCAATGCGATGTGCGTCATTATGACCAAGTCGAAGCCATGTTGGCTGAAGTATTGAAAACCTTTGGCAAAGTTGACGTACTGCTCAACAATGCGGCCGGAAACTTCATCTCTCCTACCGAAAGATTATCGGCCAATGCTTTTGATACCATCATTGATATTGTTTTGAAAGGTTCCAAAAATTGCACGCTGGCTTTTGGAAAACACTGGATAAACACCAAACAAACCAATTGTAATGTTCTGAATATTGTCACTACTTATGCGTGGACAGGTTCAGGTTACGTAGTGCCGAGTGCTACCGCCAAAGCCGGTGTTTTAGCTATGACCAGAAGTTTGGCCGTAGAATGGGCAAAATACAGCATCCGTATGAATGCGATTGCACCCGGACCATTTCCAACCAAAGGCGCTTGGGACCGATTGTTGCCTGGCGATTTAGCAGAGAAATTTGATATGGCTAAAAAAGTTCCATTAAGAAGAGTTGGAGACCATCAGGAATTAGCCAATTTAGCCGCTTATATGGTTTCTGATTTTTCGGCTTATGTCAATGGCGAAGTCATTACCATTGATGGTGGCGAATGGTTACAAGGCGCCGGACAATTCAATATTTTAGAAAAAATTCCGCAAGAAATGTGGGATATGTTGGAAATGATGATTAAGAATAAAGGAAATAAGTAAAAGTGGTCAGTGCTCAGTTGGCAGTAATCAGTAAAAAGCTGTCTAAATTTCACTTAACCAGACAACTGAAGACTGAAGACTGAAGACTGAACACTAGTCTAAAAACTTTACCTAAATGTTAACAAATAAGCCTTGACAAACCCATAATTAATCGTATTTTTACGGCTCAAAATTTATCAGATATAAATGGGTAAAATCATTGCAATTGCCAACCAAAAAGGTGGTGTCGGGAAAACAACAACTTCTGTTAATCTTGCGGCATCACTGGGTGTTTTAGAAAAAAAAGTGTTATTGATTGATGCTGATCCTCAGGCCAACGCCAGTTCAGGTTTAGGGATTGATGTAGAAAGTGTTGAAATTGGTACTTATCAAATTTTAGAGCACAGCAATTTACCGGAGGAAGCTACAATTACTTCGAGTTCTCCTAATGTTTGGGTTATTCCGGCTCATATTGATTTGGTGGCCATCGAAATCGAATTGGTCGACAAAGAAAACCGTGAGTACATGCTTAAACAAGCCTTGGAAAGCATCAAAGACCAATACGATTACATCTTGATTGATTGCGCGCCATCATTGGGTTTATTGACCTTAAATGCTCTAACCGCTGCCGATAGTGTAGTCATTCCGATTCAGTGTGAATATTTTGCTTTGGAAGGTTTAGGAAAATTACTGAACACCATCAAAAGTGTCCAAAAAATTCACAATCCCAACTTAGATATTGAAGGCCTTTTACTGACCATGTATGACTCGCGTTTGCGTTTGTCAAACCAAGTGGTAGAAGAAGTTCAAAAGCACTTTAACGATATGGTTTTCAAAACCATCATCCAACGCAATGTAAAATTGAGTGAAGCCCCAAGTTTCGGAGAAAGCATCATTAACTTTGATGCTACTAGCAGAGGTGCCACTAACTACTTAAGTTTGGCACAAGAAATTATCAAGAAAAATACCAAATAAGCCATGGCAAAAGCGGTCAAAAAACAAGCCTTAGGAAGAGGATTATCTGCCCTATTGAAAGATCCTGAAAACGATATCAAATCGGTTAACGATAAAAATGCAGACAAAGTTGTCGGTAATATCATCGAACTCGACATTGAATCGATTGAAATCAATCCGTTTCAGCCGAGAACCAATTTTAATGAAGAATCATTACAAGAATTGGCTTCTTCCATCAAGGAATTAGGGCTTATCCAGCCGATTACCGTACGCAAATTAGACTTCAATAAATACCAATTGATTTCGGGAGAACGTCGTTTGCGCGCTTCTAAATTGGTCGGATTAACTACTGTTCCTGCTTACATCCGAATTGCCAATGACAATGAGTCGTTGATTATGGCTTTGGTGGAAAATATCCAGCGCCATGATTTAGACCCGATTGAGATTGCCTTGTCTTATCAAAGATTGATTGACGAAATCCAATTGACCCAAGAACAAATGAGCGAGCGCGTCGGTAAAAAACGTTCCACTATTGCTAACTATTTGCGATTGTTAAAGTTAGACCCGATTATCCAAACCGGTATCCGTGATGGTTTTATCAGTATGGGTCATGGTCGCGCCATTATCAACATTGAAAACCAAGACGTTCAAACCGATATTTACCAAAAAATTGTCAGCCAAAATCTCTCGGTTCGTGAAACCGAAGCTTTGGTTAAAAACTACCAAGACAGCTTAAAACCAACTCCGGCCAAGGCGAAAAAAGGAGAAAGTTTTACCATCGCTGAAGACCAGAAAAAAGCTTTCACCAATTTCTTTGGCACCAAAATCGACGTCAAAGTAGCCGGAAACGGTAAAGGCAAAATAACCATTCCTTTTCATTCGGAGGAAGATTTTAACCGCATTATTAAATTAATCAAAGGTTAGTGAATAAGCTGTTTTACATAGTTGCGCTTTGCTTTCTGTTAGGAAACCAAAACCTATATTCACAACAAATCGTTGAAGGCTTGGTGGTAAAAGACAGCACTAAACTGAAAGAAATAAATCCGTTAACCCCTTCGAAAGCGGCTTTTTATTCGGCCATTTTGCCGGGTTTGGGACAAGCTTACAACAAAAGATATTGGAAAATTCCAATTGTTTACGGTGCCATCGGAACCAGCATGTACTTTTACCTGGACAACAACAAAAAATACCACAGTTATCGCGATGCCTACAAAAGAAGATTAGCCGGCTTTAATGATGACCAATACGACTATTTAGACGATTCTCGTTTGGTACAAGCCCAACGTTTTTACCAAAGAAACAGGGATTTATCGCTGTTGGTTACTTTAGGTTTTTATATTTTAAATATTGTTGACGCTAACGTAGATGCGCATTTGATACAATTCAACGTAAACGACAAGCTTTCTTTGGCACCGGATGTTTACCAAAATGATTTTACGGCCAGACCCAATCTGGGCCTAACTTTAAATTTCAAGTTCTAATGAAAATTGCACTTCTCGGATACGGAAAAATGGGTAAAGTGATTGAACGAATCGCTTTAGAACGAGGACACGAAATTGTGCTCAAAAAAGACGAAACCAATACTTATGATGGCTTGGAAACGGCCGATGTAGCTATCGATTTTAGTGTGCCTATGGTTGCTGTTGACAATATCACAGCAGCATTCAATCTGAATATACCGGTGGTTTGCGGAACAACCGGTTGGTTAGAGCGTTATGAGGAAGTAGTCAAATTGTGCCAAGAAAAAAACGGGGCTTTTTTATACGGTTCCAATTTTAGTTTGGGCGTCAATTTATTTTTTGAACTGAATGCTTATTTGGCCCAAATGATGGCTAAATTTTCTTCTGTATACAAAGTATCTATGGAAGAAATTCACCACACCCAAAAACTCGATTCTCCAAGCGGAACCGCTATTTCTTTGGCTAAAGGTGTCATCGAAAATTCAGCTTACACTTCTTGGACAGAAGAAACGGCCGGTGAAAACCAAATCCACATCGAAGCCAAGCGCATAGAAAATGTTCCCGGAACGCATAGTGTTTACTACAGTTCGGAAGTAGATTTTATCGAAATCAAACACGTAGCCCACAATCGCGAAGGTTTTGCTTTAGGCGCCGTATTAGCTGCCGAGTGGATTCAAGATAAGAAAGGCGTTTTCTCGATGAAAGATGTTCTCGATTTAAAATAACGAAACTCAAGATTGTAACAAAAGCTCTATCTGTTAAACTTATAGCCAAATAAACTTTTAAAACCAACATTATGTCAACATCTCAATGGTTTATATTCTTCCTGATTGTTCAGGTTATCCACGGATTAGGAACTTGGAAATTATACGAAAAAGCAGGAAGAAAAAGATGGGAAGCCTTTG
>NZ_CAMLRU010000152.1 GCF_946482535.1 uncultured Flavobacterium sp. | reverse complement strand
GACCAAGATGAGTTGGGAACGCATATCATCATTGAAGGTAGCAAATTTGTCTCTCAAGAACCGGCGGTTTTGCCCAAAGGCACTTCGTTTGCGGTTAAGAATTTGTTTTTTAATATTCCGGCCCGAAGAAACTTTTTGAAGTCGGAAATCGTAGAACAACGCCATATTGTTGACGAATTTCAGCGCGTAGCCATGGCACATCCCAATATCCATTTTACGATGTACCACAATGGCAGCGAAATGTTCAATTTACCGATTTCGAATTTCAGACAACGTATTGTCAATATTTTTTCCGGAAAAACCAATGAGAAACTGGTTCCGGTAAAAGAAGAAACCGAAATTGTCAACTTGCAAGGATTTGTCGGTAAACCCGAGTTTTCAAAGAAAAACAGAGGCGAACAATTCTTTTTTGTCAACAATCGATTTATCAAAAGCGGCTATTTGCATCATGCCGTGATGGCAGCTTACGAAGGTTTGTTAAAAGATGGCGCGCAACCGAGTTATTTTCTCTACTTAGATGTTCCGCCGCATACTATTGATATCAATATCCATCCGACCAAAACAGAAATCAAGTTTGACGATGAACATGCCTTGTATGCCATTTTGCGTTCGGCTATCAAACACAGTTTAGGACAATTTAATGTCGCACCGGTTTTAGATTTTGACCGCGACCCGAATTTAGACACACCTTATCAATACCAAAACAAAGAAGCCGAATATCCGACAATTCAGGTTGATAGAAGCTATAACCCTTTTGCAGAAGACAAACCAACTAAGTCATCGACTTCAAATTTTAGCTATAAAAAACCCGAAGCGCAACCGAGTTGGGAAAGCTTGTATGTAGGTTTAAAACAAACCGGACAAGAGATAGCCGAGATGGCTTTTGAAAATGAGGCTGTGACTTCCTCTTTATTTGAAGAAAATGAAATTGAACAAGAAGTCAAACGCACTTACCAAATTCACAAAAAATATATTGTCAGCCCAATCAAATCGGGTATGGTAATTATCAATCAAAAGCGGGCTCATGAAAGGGTTTTATATGAAGAGTTTTTGACCAGTATGACGGTACAACAAGCCTCGAGTCAGCAGTTGTTGTTTCCGTTGCAGTTGTATTATTCTTCGGCGGAAATTGAACTTCTGGCAGAATTAAAAACATCGCTTGAAAACACCGGTTTTGTTTTTGAAGCCTTAGAAGAAGACAATGTCTTAATTTCCGGTTTGCCTGTCAATGTGACCGAAAGCGAGATTTCCATCGTTTTGGAAGAGTTATTGAGTGATTTACAAGACGGTATTCCCGACAATAGTTTTTCCCAAAATGACACCATTGCGAAATCGATGGCCCGAAGTTTGGCCATCAAAACCGGAACGTATTTAACCGAAAAAGAACAAGAAAATTTGGTGCACAATCTCTTTGCTTGTAAAGAACCGAATGTGTCGCCATTTCAAAAACCCACTTTCATCACCATGAGTGTGGAAGATTTAGATAAAAAATTCAACGTATGATGCGAATGACCGAGACTGTTAAGCAGTTACTGATTATCAATATTATATTTTACATTGGGTCTAATTATGTTGGTGATTTGGCCTACCAATTACTATCAGAGTACTATCCTGAAAACCCAAGTTTCAGAATTTGGCAGCCCATAACGGCCATGTTCATGCATGCTCCGATTTATAATCAGCCAAGTGCTGCGGCAATTATGCATCTTGTTTTTAATATGTTGGCGCTGGTTTCTTTCGGAAGTGCTTTGGAGCATTTTTGGGGTGCCAAAAAGTTCATCTTCTTTTATATCTCATGTGGTTTGGGTGCTGCTTTGTTGCACACCGGATTTAATTATTTTCAATACCATCAAGCTTTAGAAATCTTTAAAGAAGCAAATATTTCACAGGCGCAAATAAATACTTTTTTGACTAGCGGTGATTACAACAGTATTAAAGACTTAGTGCCTTTATCTACTATAGAGCAGTTGTTTTTTTCATTTAACACCTCTTCTTTAGGAGCTTCAGGTGCTATTTACGGGTTGTTAACCGCCTTTGCTTTTATGTTTCCAATGGCTGAATTGGGTTTTATGTTTATTCCTATTCCCATCAAAGCCAAATACTTTGTACCCGGTTTGATTGCTTTGGATTTGTTTTTAGGTTTTAAAGGAAGCTCAATTTTTGGGAGCGGCGGAACGGGAATTGCGCACTTTGCTCACATAGGCGGCGCGATTACCGGCTTTTTAATGATGTGGTATTGGAAAAAAAATCAGTTTAACAAAAATCGTTGGAATTAAACCATGAGCAGTATTATTGAGGACATAAAATTTCAATACAAAATAGGCGGTATAGCCAATAAAATGATTTATTGGAATGTGGGTCTTTTTCTGTTGTCTATTCCGTTCTTTTACCAATTTAGAGTCGGTGTTTTTGAGTATCCCAATTGGTTGGCCGTTTCCTCTGATTTTGGTGTGATGTTGACACGTCCGTGGACGGTGCTCACTTATGCTTTTTTTCACTACGGATTTTGGCATTTGTTTTTTAACATGATGGTGTTGCATTTTGCCAGCCGTTTGTTTCTCACGTTTTTCACCCAAAAGCAATATCTTGGGCTGTATTTTTTGAGTGCAATTTTTTCGGCAGTTGTTTTTATAGCGGCTTTTTATTTCTTAGAAGAAAATGGCGCTTTGGTAGGCGCTTCAGCTGCCATTATTGCCATTTTGGTGGCTACCACAACTTACCAACCTTTAATGGATTTGCGTATTCCTTTGATAGGATATGTTAAGCTGTGGCATATAACCGGTGTTACTTTGTTGCTTTTTTTATTGCAGATAGGTTTGGCCAATACGGGCGGACATATTGCCCATTTTAGCGGCGCTTTTTTTGGTTATATTTATATCAAATTATTACAAAAAGGCACCGATTTAAGCAAACCCGTCAATGCGATAATTGATTTTTTTGCAAATTTATTCAGCCCTAAGAAAAAATCACCTTTTAAAAAAGTTCACGTTACCCCAAAAAAACCTACGGATAAAAAAGCGGAGAGTAAAATTGTAATTAAGGATAAAACCCAACAACAAATTGATGAGATTTTAGATAAGATCAGTCAATCAGGGTATGACAGTCTGACTGCCGAAGAGAAAGAATTTCTGTTCAAAGCGGGGAAATAGTTTTATTCTTTGCATATTTGTTTTATACATTTCTCGGTTGGGATTTGGAAATTTTAAATTGGAGTTTTTTTGAAAAAGCTATCGTGGTTTAACAAAGTGGTTTTCGGGTTTAATATAGTGTTGACTATATTGACCTTTATCGCTTATGTTTTGCCTTTTTTGGCTCCGAAATTATTTCCGTTACTTTCGGTATTAACCTTAATTTTACCGCTGTTCCTGATTTTGAATGCCTTGTTTTTTGTGTATTGGTTGATACAACTCAAGCGACAAGTAATACTTTCCGGTTTGGTTTTACTGCTGGGCATTACTTTTATCAATAAGTTTTATAAATTTTCTTCCAATGACTTGCCCGAAGAAGAAAAAGATTTTACGGTAATGAGCTATAATGTGCGCTTGTTCAACTTATTTGATTGGCTTCCGAATGACCATGTAGGCGATACTATCTTATCTTTTATTAACGACCAAAATCCGGATATATTGTGCATTCAGGAATATTCTGAAAATGCCAAAGTAGATTTGAGAGTTTACAAATACAAAGCGGTTTTTATGGAAGGCAAAAAAATCAAAACCGGACAGGCTATTTTCTCAAAATTCCCCATATTTAACCAAGGTGATTTCAAAATTCCCGAAGCCGGAAATAACATCATTTATGCCGATATCAAAAAAGGGAAAGACACCATTCGCGTATACAATATCCATTTACAATCGATTAAAATATCGCCCGATGTTAATGAAATTGAAGAACATGTAGATGCCATTAACCAAAACAAATCCCAACAAGTTTTCGGGCGTATCAGAGATGCTTTTAAAAAACAAGAGCAACAAGCAGCGGTTTTAGTCAGTCATAAAAAGGAATGTAAATTTCCGGTCATCATTTGCGGAGATATGAATAACAGCGCGTTTTCTTATATCTACCGAAATATTAAGGGCGATTTAAATGATTGCTTTGAAGAAGCCGGAAACGGTTTCGGACAAACCTATAAATTCAAGTATTATCCGGCACGAATCGATTATATTTTTGCTAACAAAAAAATGAAGGTTAAGAGTTTTAAAAGTTTTTCCAAATTTGAAAACTCTGATCATTTTCCGGTGATGGCGAGACTTTCTTTTACAGAGTAAGAGATTGTTTTTTCAAATACTCTAAAGCATGACGTCCTTCATTGAACAACAAATCCAAGATGCTTAAATTGTTTAAATAACCGTGTTTCTCTCCGAAAACTTGGGTGTAAGGTTCAAAAATGGCAGTGTCTTTTTTACCGTTAATTAAATTTCTGAAATCGATTTTATCGGTAACTACATGGAAATATTCTTCCGTTTCGTTGTAATCAAATTCCAATCCGAGACAGTTGGAAACAATCGACATACTTTCCAGATTCAAATCCATTAAAAATTCGTGTTTCTTTTCGAATATCGGACGAATATCGTCTTCAAAATACTCAAAGAAAGGCGAGCTTCTATACGCAGCATCGAGCGATTTAAAATGCTGTTTCTGCCAATCAAAAGCAGTTTCTAAACGAACATCTCTGGTTTTTTGATGCGCCGTTTTGGTGTGTTTTATAGGAATGTTAAGCAACTGAATACCATTTGGACTGTAAATATACATTCGGTTACGGTTGGTTTGCTTTTGGAAATTGTCATCCATTTCAAAAGTTACCAAATCACTTTGAGCAATCGCCACAAAATGACTGATAGAGGGGAAATAGCCGGGATGGATGAGGATGTTGTTCATTTAAGTTTGAAAGTTTAAGGTTGTTTAAAATAGTTTAATAAAGTGCATTACAAAAACAACTTTAAACCATTTTAAATCTTTAAACTAGGCTTTAGCTTCTCTTTTCTTCATTAAATAATCACCAACTACATATAGCGCAATTAAGCCCAAGAAATATTTGAAATAGGATTGTGGTTGTCCTTCTCCGTTAACGGTGGTAAACAGTCTGTCCCAACGAATACGCCAATTGGTGATGCCTTCATTCATACCGTCTATGCTCATCCAAATGAATACCGGTTTGCCTACGATATGGTCTTCGGGTACAAATCCCCAAAAACGGCTGTCCTCAGAGTTATGACGGTTGTCTCCCATCATCCAATAATAGTTTTGTTGGAAGGTATAAGAAGTAACCTTCTTGTCATCGATATAAATATCGTTACCAACTGTTTTTAAATTGTGATTTTCGTAAACGGTGATTAATCTTTTGTACAAAGCAAGATTTTCTTTGTTTAACGGAACTGTTTTTCCGGCTTCAGGAATGTAAATAGGCCCCATATTATCGGAATTCCAAGTAGGATTATGACTGAAGATGTTACCTTCCGGTAATTGGTTCACAATTTTAGTCACCGATTTTATTCCCGGAACTTTTCTTAAAGTGGTGGCCGCTTCCTCAGTTAAGGCTTTGATAAAAATTGTATCTCTGGCCTCATTCTTATATCTGGCGCCGTCTGTTGCCCCTACTTCTTTTAAAACATAATCAAACTCTATTGGCGTGTTTAAGTCATAAGTCATGTAATAGGCGTGTTGCGGCTTAGCTCTTTCGGGTAAAACCAATTCTTTACCATTGATGTAAACTACTCCGTTTTTGATTTGCAAATTGTCACCGGGTGTTCCTTGGCAACGTTTTACATAGTTTGATTTTTTGTCGGTAGGTTTTACAATGCTTCTGCCGGAAGTGTCAAAAAATTTGTAAACGGTATCAGCCGGCCAGTTGAACACTACTATATCATTTTTTTCAATTTTTTCAAAGCCCGGAAATCTGAAGTAAGGTAATTGAGGCCAACTCAAATAAGACTTTGTTCTCACTATAGGCAAGGTATCATGAACCATGGGTGCTGCCACAGCGGTCATAGGAGTTCTAGCGCCGTAATGAAATTTACTCACAAACAAAAAATCACCGATTAGCAATGATTTTTCTAGGGAAGAAGTCGGAATTTGGAAAGGTTGCATCACATAAGTGTGTACTAAAGTAGCCACTACAATCGCAAAAAGAATAGAACTGATGGTATCACCCGTTTTTGTAGTTGATACCAAGCTTCTGTCGGCTATATAATTTACCTCTTGGGTGTAATTGATATAGTAAATGTAGAATCCAAAAGTAAAAATTCCCAACCAGGTATCAGCCGAAGATTTTCGACCAAAACTTCTCAAGGTTTCTACCCAAATCACCGGAAACATAATCAGGTTGATGATAGGAATGAATAGGAGTAAGGTCCAAAGTGTTGGTCTGCCTATCATTCGCATTAAAACTATAGCATTATAAACCGGGACAAAGGCTTCCCATCTTTTT
>NZ_CAMLRU010000151.1 GCF_946482535.1 uncultured Flavobacterium sp. | reverse complement strand
AGGAAATCCAAAAAAGTCATGAATGGTTTTTGGTTTAGCCATTTCAGTGAGTTCTTGTCGTGAAGATTTTCATTTTGAACCCAGTACAGGCGATTTGACTTTCTCCAAAGACACGGTTTATTTAGATACGGTTTTTACCAATATCGGCTCGAGTACTTATACTTTGAAAGTGTATAATAAAAGTGATAAAGACATCAAAATTCCAACGATACAATTAGGAAAAGGACAAGCTTCGAAATACAGAATGACTGTTGACGGTATGGTTGGAGATAATAACCGAATCTTTCACGATGTTGAATTATTGGCCAAAGACAGCATGTATATTTTTATAGAAGTTACTGCGGATGTGGCATCGGCAAATCCAACTGATTTTTTATATACTGACCAAATCCAATTTGACAGTGGCGAAAATTTCCAAAAAGTAGAATTGGTGACCTTGATTCAGGATGCTTATTTCCTATATCCTAGGCGATTTGATGACGGCACAACAGAGACCTTACCTATAGGCGATGATGAAATCTACGGTTTTTTCTTGGATGAAAATGATCCCGTAAACGGCAATGAATATGTTTGGGGCAATGACAAACCTTATGTGGTTTATGGTTATGCTGCTGTGCCCAATGGAAAGACACTCAATGTACAACCCGGAGCCAGAGTCCATTTTCACTCCGAATCAGGATTGATTGTCGGCAATGGCGGTTCGTTAAGAGTTAATGGTCAATTATCTTCCACAGCCGCATTAGAAAACGAAGTCATCTTTGAAGGCGACCGACTCGAACCCGATTTCTCGGATGTACCGGGACAATGGGGAACTATTTGGTTAACCGATGGCAGTACCAACAATTATATAGAACATTTAACCCTGAAAAATGCTGTAGTAGGTTTATTAATCGACCACAATGACGGCACCACCACGACTATCAAAAACAGTCAAATTTATGATTGTTCCAATATGGGCATCTATGCCAAAACCGCTAAAATTTACGGTGAAAACTTAGTAATCAATTCTGCCGGACAATATAGTTTAGCTTGTACTTTGGGTGGAAGTTATGAATTTAAGCATTGTACTTTCAACAATAATTGGTCGAGTTCTCAGCAACTGGCGGTTAGAATTGACAATTATTACACAGACAACACAACCAACGAGGAAGTAGCCTTTGATTTAGAACAAGCTAATTTTTACAATTGTATCATATTTGGTTCCAATCAAATTGAATTGATTTTAGACAAAAGTACGGTTAGCCCGGAAACCAATTGGACAGCACCAATTTTCAGTAAGTGCCAAATTAAATTCAACAACTCCAACAATCAGTTTACCAACAATCCGGATTATGCTTTTATCAATAACACCAATGAAATCATCAAAAACGGTACAACTGATTTCTTAGATGTTTTTAATAACAAATTGTTCATCGGAGCCGATTCTGATGCCAAAAACTTTGGTGTTGATGTTGGGGTTCCGAATGATATTTTAGGAAATCCGCGCAATGGTGTGTATGATTTAGGCGCTTACAATTCGATTATTTTTCCTGAGGATTAATTTTTTCAAAACTGATTTTAGGTTTCGTTTTTTTAGCCTAAATTTGCACCTACAACAACACTAATAACTACACAATGATTCATTTCTTCGGAAACGAAAGTGCAACTGTTTTTGCCGTACATGCGCAAAACGAACTTTCGGCAGAAACCATCTCAAAATTAAACTGGCTTTTTGGCAACGCACATAAAATAGAAAAATCCGTCCTGACGGATTTTTTTGTTGGACCGCGTGCCGCTATGGTTACGCCTTGGAGTACCAATGCCGTTGAAATCACCCAAAATATGGGCATTGAAGGCCTCATCAGAATAGAAGAATTCGAAAAAGTTTCGAGTGATTTTAATGATTTCGACTCCATGCTTTCCCAAAAATACAGCGAATTAACCCAAGATATTTTCACTATCAATATCCAACCGGAACCGATTTTGGAAATTGAGGATATTGCCGCTTATAACCAACAAGAAGGTTTAGCTTTAAGTTCGGAAGAAGTAGATTATTTGAACGGTGTTTCCGCAAAAATAGGTCGCAAATTAACCGATTCAGAAGTTTTTGGGTTTTCTCAAGCCAATTCGGAACACTGCCGTCATAAAATCTTCAACGGTACTTTTGTTATTGACGGCCAAGAAAAAGAAACTTCTTTGTTCAAACTCATCAAAAAAACATCTGCCGAAAATCCGAACGATATCGTTTCGGCTTATAAAGATAACGTAGCTTTTGTCAAAGGACCAAGAGTGACACAATTCGCACCAAAAAGCGCTGACAAACCCGATTTTTACGAAACCAAGGAATTTGATTCGGTAATTTCGCTAAAAGCAGAAACACATAACTTCCCAACTACAGTAGAACCTTTCAACGGTGCGGCAACCGGTTCAGGCGGTGAAATTCGCGACCGTTTGGCTGGTGGACAAGGTTCATTACCTTTAGCAGGAACAGCTGTTTACATGACCGCTTATTCACGCTTGGCAGCCAATCGCAATTGGGAAAACGGCATGACCGAAAGAAAATGGTTGTACCAAACGCCTATGGATATTTTAATCAAAGCGTCGAATGGTGCATCTGATTTCGGAAACAAATTCGGACAACCTTTAATTACGGGTTCTATTTTAACTTTCGAACACGAAGAAGAAAACAGAAAGCTGGGTTATGATAAAGTTATCATGCAAGCGGGCGGAATTGGTTACGGAAAATTAGACCAATCCATCAAAAAGAAACCAACAGCCGGAGATAAAATTGTAATTCTTGGTGGCGAAAATTATAGAATTGGTATGGGTGGCGCAGCTGTTTCTTCAGCCGATACCGGTGCTTTTGGCTCGGGAATCGAATTGAATGCTATCCAACGTTCGAATCCTGAAATGCAAAAACGAGCTGCCAATGCCATTCGTGGATTGGTGGAAAGCGATAACAATCCGATTGTTTCTATTCACGATCACGGTGCGGGTGGCCATTTAAATTGTCTATCCGAGCTGGTAGAAGAAACCGGCGGTTTGATTGATTTAGACAAATTACCTGTGGGTGACCCAACCCTATCTGCCAAAGAAATTATTGGTAACGAATCTCAAGAAAGAATGGGATTGGTAATTGGCCAAAAAGACATAGATACATTACAAAGAATCGCCGACAGAGAGCGTTCGCCAATGTATCAGGTTGGTGATGTAACCAATAACAAACTCTTTACTTTTGAAAGCAAAACTACAGGTGCCAAGCCTATGGATTTCGCCTTGGAAGACATGTTCGGCAGTTCGCCTAAAACCATCATGGCGGATAAAACCATCGATAGAAATTACACCAATTTAGAATACAGCAGTGATTATATCCAAGACTATTTAAGAGATGTTTTGAAATTGGAAGCTGTTGCTTGTAAAGATTGGTTGACCAATAAAGTCGATCGTTGTGTAGGCGGACGTGTGGCCAAACAACAATGTGCCGGACCATTGCAATTGCCTTTGAACAACGTTGGCGTGATGGCTTTGGATTTTAACGGAAAAGAAGGGATTGCCACTTCCATTGGTCATGCTCCTATTTCGGCCTTAATTGACCCAAAAGCCGGTAGCAGAAATGCCATTGCCGAATCTCTATCAAATATTGTTTTTGCACCGCTTAAAGACAATTTAAAAAGCGTTTCTTTATCAGCCAACTGGATGTGGGCTTGTAAAAATGAAGGCGAAGATGCTCGTTTATACGAAGCCGTTGAGGCTTGTTCTGATTTTGCTATCGAATTAGGCATCAACATTCCTACTGGAAAAGATTCACTTTCCATGAAACAAAAATACCCGAACGATGAAGTCATTGCGCCGGGAACGGTGATTATTTCGGCGGTCGGAAATTGTTCTAATATTACTAAAGTTGTTGAACCTGTTTTACAAAGAAATGGAGGTTCAATTTATTATATCAATTTGTCACAAGACGATTTCAAATTGGGCGGAAGTTCCTTCGCTCAGGTCTTGAATAAAATCGGAAACGATACGCCAACCATTAAAGATGCCGCTTTCTTCAAAAAAGCATTTAATGCCATCCAAGATTTAATCAAAGACCGACAAATTTTAGCCGGACACGACATCGGAAGTGGTGGATTGATCACGACTTTATTGGAAATGTGTTTTGCAGACAACCATTTGGGCGCCAAAATCGATTTCAGTTCATTCGAAGAAAAAGATTTAGTGAAGATTTTATTCGCAGAAAACATTGGCATAGTGCTTCAAGCGAAAGACGATGCCATATTTGAAAAAGCATTAGAAGGAATTGAGTTCTTTAAAATTGGAGAAGTATTGCATTCAGAGTCATTGACTATTGAAGATTTAGTATTAGATATTCGAGCCTTAAGAGACACTTGGTTTGAAACTTCCTATTTGTTAGACCAAAAACAATCTAAAAACGAGACCGCCAGAGCACGATTTAACAATTACAGCAATCAGCCTTTACAATACCAATTCCCAAGTCATTTCAACGGTTTAAAACCGGTAATTGACCATTCAAAACCAAGACCGAAAGCAGCCATCATCCGCGAAAAAGGAAGCAATTCTGAGCGCGAAATGGCCAACGCTATGTATTTGGCGGGATTTGATGTCAAAGACGTTCACATGACCGATTTAATCTCAGGACGCGAAACTTTAGAAGATATTCAGTTCATTGGAGCCGTTGGTGGCTTCTCTAATTCAGATGTTTTGGGTTCAGCCAAAGGTTGGGCCGGAGCCTTTTTATACAACGAAAAAGCCAATACCGCTTTAAAGAATTTCCTAAAAAGAGAAGATACTTTATCCGTCGGCATTTGTAACGGTTGTCAGTTGTTTATGGAATTAGAAGTTATCAATCCGGAACACGAAGTTCACGGTAAAATGAAGCACAATGATTCCCACAAACATGAAAGTATATTCACCACGGTAAAAGTGCAAGAAAACAATTCTGTTATGCTAAAAACTCTTGCCGGAACAACTCTCGGTGTCTGGGTTTCGCACGGTGAAGGAAAATTCCATTTGCCTTATGAAGAAAATCAATATAACATTGTAGCCAAATATGCCTACGAAGGTTATCCGGCCAATCCAAACGGTTCCGATTACAACACAGCAATGATGTGTGATAAAACCGGAAGACATTTGGTAATGATGCCACACATCGAGCGTTCTACGTTTCCATGGAATTGGGCATATTATCCCAATGATAAAAAAGACGAAGTAACCCCATGGATAGAAGCCTTTGTCAATGCCAGAGAATGGATTGAAAAACAATAAAACACAAAAACTCCTGGATTTCAGGAGTTTTTTTTTATAAATCAAACGTCAATTTTAAAATCTAAAACCAATTGTAGCTTGGTACCACATATTTTTATATTGAGGTGTATCTGAAGTTCCATCACCATTATTTCTCTTCACATCCCAACCGGCTCTCAAACCAATTACCATTCGATCAACATTAAAATCAACACCACCGGTTAAACCAAACGTATTTTTACGAAGATTGGCATTGCTGAATTCTTCTTCTTGGGTAGCCGAAATGGTTCCTCCTTCAAAATCATCGGTTTGTTTTGTCAAATAGGAAAATTGTGGCCCGAATAAAAGGGAAACATTTTCTACCGGTTTAAAAGAAACCAGAATCGGTACATCAATAAAGTTTGAAGTTCTGGTCATTTCATAACTACTTCCTAAAAAAGTTCCTGATGACTTAAAACCTTTCTGAGAAAACAAAACCTCCGGTTGAATACCAAAATACTGACCGATTGGAATCGAAATAAAACCTCCAATGGCAAAGCCAAATTTCGAATCGGCCACAAAATCTTCTCCTTCAGAGTCATATACATTCGATAAATTGACACCGCCTTTTATCCCTAAAGACACTTCAGAGCGATTAACTGTTCCTGTCGTCTCCTCTGTTTGTGCCCAAGCACCCGTGGTTGATAATGTAATCATTGCGATTACCATAATTACTCTTTTCATAATTCTACTAATTTAAAGTGATAAGTAAAATGCAATCCCATTAATTTTCTGTTTTAAAGAATAATAGGGTAAATTTCGCCATTAAACTTCAATCACTTCTTACAGAACTATGTTTATCATTTATATAATTATTAGGGCGTGTCTCGTTCCAAAAAACGAGACCGGGCTGTCCGGGTTACGCGGTAACCTCTCCCATCCCTCACGCAATTAACTGCAAAATACTAAACCAATTATTTATAAAGAATCTTCAACCAACAATAGCAATTTACTTGCACAATGTAACCCAGTCTCGATAACTATCTGGATGTCGAAGGCAACTCTTTGTAAAACAAAAAACCTCGTCAAATACACCCAATACCCTATTATGAACTTCAACCCGCATCAAACCCACAACAAATCAAAATCCCATAGGGATTAAATACCGGTAACGGTGGGTTTCAACCCACTGTAAAACAAAAAACCCCTCATCGTTAGATGAAGGGTTTCAAAAAAAAAGGCGGCGACATACTCTCCCACAGTTATGCAGTACCATCTGCGCAGTCGG
>NZ_CAMLRU010000150.1 GCF_946482535.1 uncultured Flavobacterium sp. | reverse complement strand
TGTTGGGCCAAATCATTGTTGACACCAACGTATTTTTTATTGGGTGAATAGAACAAAATAGGCACCGTATTACGGTTGAATTCTTTTCGGTATTCATCATAAGCGATGGTATTACCGTGATCGGCTACCAAAACAAAAATGGTATTGTTGTACCACGGTTGCTTTTTGGCTTCCGCAAAGAAACGCTTCAAAGCATAATCGGTATAACCAATACATTCATTGATATTGACTTTGCCTTTCGGGAATTTACCTTCGTATTTTTCAGGAACTTTATACGGTTCGTGTGAGGAAACCGAAAACATTGTGGCCATAAAAGGCTGTTTCTTTTGGGTCAAAGTCTTATTGAAATATTGAAAGAAAGGTTCGTCCCAAATGCCCCAAACCCCATCAAAATCGGCATCATTATTATATTCGGTTTTGCCGTAATAATGGTCGTAACCCAAAATATTGCCAAACCCTAAGAATCCCATAGAACCATTCGGCGCACCGTGAAAAAAGGAAGTATCATAGCCTTCGCTTTCTAAAGTCGACACCAAAGATTCTATCTTTTGTTTTGGATAAGGCGAAGACGTAAAAGCATCTTTAAACGAAGGAATTCCGGCTATTACAGAAGAAACACCGTGGATTGATTTCCAACCGTTGGCATGCGCATTGGTAAAAATCAAACTGTGTTGCGCCAAAGAATCCACAAAAGGCGTGTAACCTTCATAATCGGGAATCTTGGTGCCTCTATTGAATGCGCCGTTATACTCACGGGCGAAACTCTCTAAGATAAAAATGACAATATTGGGTTTCGTTGGCGGATTGTTTTTGTAATGTTTTATCGGTACCAATAAACTGTCGACTTGGGCTTTTGATACCAAATTGACTTTCTTAAACGTATTGGTATTCCAGGTTCTGATAATGGCAAAAGGCGTATTCAAAACCACATCAGCTTGGGACGCATTTTTCACATAACGACTCGCATCCAAGAGGTTAATCGGTCGTGTACTTTTTTTAAAATCTCCTCTAATTCCGCCAACACAAAGTGTAGCAATCAAAAGGAAACTGGCAATCGAAGCGGCAAAATATTTGACCGTTGGCTTTTCGGTTGTAGGCTTGACTTTGGTTCTTTTATAAAGCAAAATCCAGATATAAGCCAAGGCAAAAAACAACAAAAACACATGCCAATAATTCAACAAGAAATTAAAAAACAAAGCCGTTTTATTGCTTTCGTTTTCCAAAGTATCTAAGGAAGCTCTGGTACTTCGACTGAAAGTGTAGCGGTAGTAAATAAAGTCGATAAAATTAGCCGCATACATCAATAAGTTCGTCCCGAAATACAAATAGAACAATACTTTTTGATAAGTCTTTTGGGTATTAACAAGCACCGGAAAAACAGACAGGATAATAAACAAAGCATTGGTATACAAAATTGTAGTGGTATCAAACGCCAAGCCATGGTAGCAAAGCCTTAGGAAGTCGAAAATACCATCCACTTCAATCAAACTTTGATTGTAGACATAAAACAAGACACGGGCTATAAAATAGAAACCATAGGCCAATAACAATCTAATGACCATTACTTTATACTCGGCAATTCTGGGGAATTTTTTCATGTTGGAAATAAAATCAAACGATGCAAAACTACAGAATTCAATAGTATGTTGGCTATATTTTAAATTAATATTGTGTTTAATTACAATAATCCTTAATTTGCATCAAATTAACAACCAAATGACTAAAATCACTCGCCTTTTTGATTTTGCTTACTACCAATTAGAAAAGAACAATATGCCTCATTGTCTCGTAACCAAATACGATGGCCAATGGGTTTCCACTTCTACGAAGGAATATATAGATAAAGCCAATGCGATTTCGAGAGCTTTGCTTCGACTCAATATTCAAAAAAATGATAAAATAGCCCTAATATCTTCCACCAACAGAACCGAATGGAACATTATGGATATTGGTGTTTTACAAATTGGAGCGCAAACCGTACCGATTTATCCAACGATATCCGCAGAAGATTATGCATATATCCTAAATCATTCTGAATCAAAATATTGCTTTGTTTCAGATGAAGTGGTTTATCAAAAATTGATGTCGGTTAGAAATGAAATTCCCTTGTTAGAAGATGTCTATTCATTCAACGAAATTGAAGGTTGTAAAAACTGGAAATCACTTTTAGTTTCAGGAGAAGACACCAGTAATCAAGATGTAGTTGAAGACCGAAAAAACAACGTAAAACCGGAAGAATTAGCGACGATTATTTACACTTCGGGAACCACAGGAAAACCCAAAGGTGTGATGTTGTCACACAATAATATCGTTTCCAACGTACTCGACAGTTCGCCGCGAATTCCTTTTGAAGAAGGCACCAGTGTGGCACTGAGTTTCTTACCGATTTGCCACATTTTTGAGCGTGTAATTTTGTACATCTATCAATATTATTCGGTTTCTATCTACTTCGCTGAATCGATTGAAAAATTGTCCGACAATATCAAAGAAGTAAAACCAACGGTGTTTTCTGTGGTGCCGAGATTACTCGAAAAAGTATACGATAAAATTATAGCCAAAGGCGAAGACTTAACCGGAATTAAAAAGAAATTGTTTTTTTGGGCAATAGATTTAGGTTTGCGTTACGAACCTTATGGCGCCAATGGTTGGTGGTATGAAACACAACTAAAAATTGCCCGCAAATTGATTTTCAGCAAATGGCAAGAAGGTTTGGGCGGCAACTTAAACGTAATGGTTTCCGGTAGCGCCGCTTTGCAACACCGCTTAATCAGAGTATTTGCCGCAGCAGGAATGCCGGTCATGGAAGGTTACGGATTGACCGAAACTTCTCCGGTGATTTCGGTTAATGACCAACGCAATGGCGGTTTTAAAGTAGGAACTGTTGGTAGAGTAATTCAAAATGTTGAAGTCAAAATTGCCGCCGACGGGGAAATCCTTTGCAAAGGACCTAATGTGATGATGGGCTATTACAAAGACCAACAATTGACGGATGAAGTGATTAAAGAAGGTTATTTCCACACCGGTGATATTGGCGAAATTGATAAAGAAGGTTTCTTGAGAATCACCGACCGTAAAAAAGAAATGTTCAAAACTTCCGGCGGAAAATACATTGCGCCTCAGTTGATTGAGAATGCCATGAAGCAATCTTTATTCATTGAACAAATTATGGTCATTGGTGATGGAGAAAAAATGCCGGCTGCCTTTATCCAACCCAGTTTTGATTTTATTCAGGAATGGGCCAAACGCAAAAATTTAAACATTGGTACCACCCATGCCGAAATAGCGAGTAATCCTGATGTCATTGCCAGAATCGAAAAAGAAGTGGAAACCATTAATGAAAAATTCGGCAATTGGGAAAAAATAAAACGCTTCGAATTAACTCCCGATGTTTGGTCAATAGATGGCGGTCACCTTACGCCTACGCTCAAATTAAAGCGTAAAATTGTCATGGAGAAATACAAAGATTTGTATCGAAAAATTTATAACTAATTCTAATTCTTTCAATCATGAAAATAAAACTATTATTCAGCGCATTGTTAACTATTATTTTATTTTCAGGTTGTAAAGAAAGTAAACCGGCAGATACGGTCAAAGACAGTTATCTCGATTTCTCTAAAAGAGACGACCAATTTACCGGAGGTATTAAAATGATTCCCATCTCCACTCCTATTGGTGAGTTCAAGGTTTGGACCAAAAGAGTCGGCAACAATCCGAAGATAAAAGTCCTTTTATTACACGGCGGTCCGGGCGGAACGCATGAATTTTTCGAAAGTTTCGACGGCTACTTTCCACAAGAAAGCATTGAATATATTTATTATGACCAATTGGGTTCTTACTACAGCGACCAACCCAATGACAACCGTTTGTGGACTATAGAGCGCTTTGTGGAAGAAGTAGAACAAGTGCGCAAAGCTTTGAAATTAGACAATACCAACTTCTATTTGCTGGGACAATCTTGGGGAGGAATTCTCGCCATGGAATATGCTTTGAAGTACCAAAAGAATCTCAAAGGATTGATTATTTCCAATATGATGGCAAGCGCACCGGCCTATAACAAGTATGCTGAAGAAGTACTCGGTCCGAAATTAGATCCGAAAGTATTTGCGCAAATCAAAGACTTTGAAAAAAACAAAGACTACAGCAATCCTAAGTACATGGAATTGTTGATGAATCATTATTATACCGAACACATCTTAAGATTTCCGGTTAATCAATGGCCTGAGTCAATCAACAGGGCTTTTAAACACTTGAATCCGAGTGTTTATGTTTACATGCAAGGTCCGAGTGAATTCGGCATAACCGGTGATGCCACATTAAAAAATTGGGACATCACTTCCAAACTAAAAACATTATCCGTACCCACATTAGCTATAGGTGCCCAATATGACACCATGGATCCCAAACACATGGAATGGATTTCGAAAGAAGTACAAAACGGTCGATTTTTATATTGTCCTAATGGCAGCCATTGTTCGCAATACGATGACCAAAAACATTATTTCCCGGGCGTTATTCAGTTCTTGAAAGACGTTGATAGTGGCAACTTCAATCAGAAAAAATCTTAAATTTTTAGTAAAAACGTTATTAACAATTCTCTTTATTAAAAAGTTGATAATTAATACAACCTTAAATTATCACATTCTCAATATATTAATATTTTTATAGTATTAACCAATAACTATTAATTATGAATGTAAAAAACTTTATTGTCGGAGGTATCGTTGGTGGTATTGCCGATTTTCTGATGGGTTGGCTATTGTACGGAATGCTTTTAAAAGATTTCTTCCCTAAACCGGAAGGCGCCGGAGCAGAGAACCTCACTTTCATCTTCTTAGGCTGCATGTGCTTTGGTTTTATGATGTCTTTTATCTTCAATCAAGGCGAAGGCATCAGTAAATGTGTTCCGGGGGTTAAATTAGCCGTTGGTATTGCTCTGTTCATGTCGCTTTCCATGAATTTCTTTTACAGCATGTATAGTGAAACAATCAACATGCAAATGGTTGCAGTTGATGTTTTGGTTTCAATTGTAATTGCTTCAGTAGTCGGAGCCGTAATTGCAGTTGTTAACGGAAAAATGAAATAAAAAGTAAGTATTTAATTTTCATAGTGTGAAAGCGCCCGGGAAGTAATTCTCGGGCGCTTTTTTTTCTATAAACTTTAAAAACTCGACAAGAAATGAAAATTATGAAACATAAAATGGATATTATGTAACACCAAAATAATATTATATCCCGAAATTTGTAATATTATTAATCTACACATTAATTTAAATACTTTATTATGAAAAAGATAGTTTTAGCACTGACATTCATTGCAACAGCCGTTACGTTTTACGCTTGTAGCGATGACAATTCCACCTCAGGAAGTTATGCTTACAAAGTACGCATGACAGATGACCCGGGACCCTTTAGTGAAGTAAATGTCGACATCCAAGCCGTTGAAGTTACCGGAAGCAACGGGCAAACCGTAGTTTTAAATACCAATGCCGGTATTTACAATCTTTTGGATTATGCCAATGGTGCTGATACGCTTATTGCAACCAGTACTTTGACTGATTCAAGAGTAAATCAAATCAGATTGATATTGGGACCAAACAATACCGTAGTAGTTGATGGCGAAACTTATCCGTTGAGTACTCCGAGTGCAGAACAATCAGGATTAAAATTATTAGTCAATCAAGATTTAACAGCCGACATTGATAACAGCATACTGATCGATTTTGATGCCAATGCTTCTGTTATCCAAACCGGAAACGGTACTTATAAATTGAAACCGGTATTGAGAACCGTTGTGGCAGCCATCTCCGGTAATATTACAGGTAATGTTGCTCCGGTAGGAACTTTGGCCTCGGTGAGTGCAACATCTGATACCAGCTTGATTGTGTACACCAGTACAGTAGATGCCGAAGGTAACTTCAGAATATCCGGCTTACCACCAGGAACTTATACGGTTACTATAACTCCATTATCGCCTTTACTTCCGGTTGTACAAACAGGCGTGATTGTTGAAGCCGGTGCCAGCACAGATATTGGAGTAATCAACTTTTAAAATTAGTTCTTGAATGCTGAAAAGAGGTTGGTCTGATTAATTGTTACTCATGAAATCATCAGGCACGAAATATTGTCCTCAAGAATTAGTAATTGCCAAAATGACTTTATTTGAATTGGTTATACTTTTAAGATGACAACCTCTTTTCATTGTTCAAATTAGTTGATGATAAATCTGTTTGTCCCTAAAGCAGATAAAAAAACTATCTCTTTTCACGAGATAGTTTTTTTTTACATCAATTTGAAAGTGGTAAAAAGTGAAAACGATTCTATTTTATCATCCGGATTTTTAGAGTAACTTTACACAACTCGGTAATTCACTAACTCATGCGAACCCTATTTCTTTTATTGACCATAATCGCAATTTACGGTTGCCAAAAATCAGACTTTAAGTCGGAATGGACTCAAGAACAAGCGCCGGAAATTTTTAAAGCCAAATTTGAAACCACCAAAGGCGACTTTGAAATAGAAATCACAAGAAACTGGTCGCCCAAAGCCGCAGACAG
>NZ_CAMLRU010000149.1 GCF_946482535.1 uncultured Flavobacterium sp. | reverse complement strand
AATTAGACGACTACAAAGCCAATCATTTAAAATATACTTCCGACAACAGTAATGACGGTTTCGCAGTCTTCTCCGAAATCTACTATAAAGACGGTTGGAAAGCCACGATTGACGGTAAAGAAACGCAAATCTATAAAGTCGATTATACTTTAAGAGGCATTGAAGTACCAAAAGGCAAGCACAGCATCGAATTCAAGTTTGAACCACAAGTGGTAAAAACCGGAAGTATTATTGCGCTGTTCAGCTCAATTTTAATGGTGTTGGCGATTGTTGGTGTCTTTTATTTTGAGCGAAAGAATAACAAAGCGTAAAGAAAATAAATAAATTTGTTTGGTTAACTTTTTCAATATGACAGCTAAATCCAAAGTTTCGGTAAAATCAAAAAAGCTTGACCTGAAGATGAATGCCCTTTACATTGAACGTTTAGAGCGTTTTATGGCTTTGGTTGAACTTTCATTTGTTCTGAAAAATGCACCCAGAATTTCAAAACAAAAGTAATGCTGGCTGAAATTGTAAATATTTGGCAAAAATTAAACGAAAACAATGTTCGCTACTTAACCATTGGCGGCTTAGCAGTTAATATTTATGGTTACACTCGGAATACAGGTGATGTTGACATTTTAATTGAGGACACTCCGGAAAATCGAAAAAATCTACGAAAAGCTTTTGCAGCCATAGGAATTGGGGATTTTGAAGCCATAGAAACCATGCAATTTATTCCCGGATTTACTGATTTTACAATCTCTTATGATTTGCGATTAGACGTCATGACTTCGATAAAAGGAATTGAAAATGAAAGTTTTGATTCGCTTTTAAACAATGCTACCATAGTACTTTTAAAAGAAACAC
Source organism: uncultured Flavobacterium sp. (assembly GCF_946482535.1). Next base: position 5,805 of record NZ_CAMLRU010000149.1, on the reverse strand, counting down.
CGGTTTATTTTTTAGATTATGACAGTTTGATAAAAGCCAAAAAAGCAACCAACAGACTCAAAGATCAACTAGATATTGAAGAGTTAGAAAAAATCAACAAAAAATCTGATTCATAAATTTGGAAACCGAACCCAAAAAACTCCTAATCATCACTTATTACTGGCCGCCGGCCGGTGGACCTGGCGTGCAGCGTTGGTTAAAGTTTGTCAAATATTTACCCGATTTCAACGTTCAGCCCATCGTGTATGTGCCCGAAAACCCAACTTATCCGATTATCGATAACGGTTTGGAAAGCGAAGTTTCGGATAAAGCAATTATTCTGAAAAACAAAATCTTCGAACCTTATGGTTTGGCTTCTTTTTTCGGCAAAAACAAAACCAAGAAAATCAGTTCCGGCATTATTCCGAATCAGAAAAAACAATCTTTATTAGAGAAAACTTTACTTTGGATTCGCGGTAATATTTTCATACCCGATGCGCGTTTTCTTTGGGTAAAACCATCCGTAAAATATTTATCGCAATACATACAGGAAAACAACATCGATACGATTGTAACTTCCGGTCCGCCGCATAGTTTGCATCTTATTGGTTTACAATTAAAGAAAGATTTAAACATAAAATGGTTGGCCGATTTCCGCGATCCGTGGACGACTATTGGTTATCACAAAGCGCTGAAATTGTCTTCTTATGCCGAAAAAAAACACAAAGCGTTAGAGAAAGAAGTTTTAAATACGGCCGATACGATTATTGTTACGAGTAAAACCACTAAAACCGAATTTGAAGCGATAACTTCAAAACCAATCGAGGTAATTACCAACGGTTATGATGTGGAAAAAGTGACCAAACAAGCTTTGGATGCCAAATTCACTTTGGCCCATATCGGTTCGTTTCTGTCGGAAAGAAACCCGAGAATTCTTTGGAAAGCGTTGAAAGAATTGACCAAAGAAAACAAAGATTTCAAAAATGATTTTCAATTAAAACTAATCGGCGCCGTAAGTCAGGAAGTTTTGGATACTATAACCGAATTCAAACTCAATGAATTTGTCCTGAATTTAGGCTACGTTTCACACCAAGAAGCCGTTGAACACCAAAGAAAATCGCAGGTTTTATTACTCATCGAAATCAATTCCGAAGACACTAAAAGCATCATTCCGGGCAAACTGTTTGAGTACATGGTTTCTGAAAGACCTATTGTAGCCATCGGTCCCGAAGGTTCTGATTTCGCCGAAATAATTACCTCAACCAATACCGGCGTTTTCTTTACCTATGACGAAAAAGAAAAACTAAAAGCGTTACTTTTGAACTATTATAAGGAATACCAAAACCAAAATTTAAAAGTACACGCCGTTGGTTTGCAACAATATTCCAGAAAAAGTTTGACAGCGCAACTTTCCAAACTCCTAACTCGAAACTCCTAACTCAAAATGGGCATCGTCGTTAACCAATCTATCAAAAACACCATCATTACCTATATAGGTTTTGCGATTGGCGCGGCGAATACGTTGCTGATGTATCCGCATTTTTTGGGCGAAACGTTCTATGGTTTGACCGGTTATATTTTGTCTTCGGCCAATATCATTTTTCCGTTGATGGCTTTTGGCGTTCACAATACGCTAGTCAAATTTTTTACCCAATACAAAACCGAAAAAGAAAAAGGCGAATTCCTGACCTTTGTGATGGTTTTACCTTTATTGGTGCTCATTCCCATCGGATTATTAGGGACTATTTTCTATTCCGAAATCGCCTCCTTTTTATCCCGTGAAAATCCAATTATTTACAACTTTGCTTGGCAAATTCCGGTGATTGGTTTGTGCATGGGTTATTTTGAAATCTTTTATGCTTGGGTAAAAGTGCATATGCAATCGGTTTTTGGGAGTTTTGTCAAAGAAGTTTTGTTGCGCGTTTTTATCAGTATTTTTCTTTTTGCGGTTTACTTTGGTACCATTTCGGCCGAAACTTTTGTCGATATTTTGATGGGCATTTATTTGCTGACGACTTTGGTGATGTTGTTTTATGCCAATAAAGTACAGCCGATTCAATTCTGCTTCAAAGTACCGCACAATTTCAAAGCCTTACTCACCTATTCCCTATTCATCATCCTTTCCGGAAGTATAGCTAACATGCTGCTCGACATCGATAAAACCATGATTGCGCAGTATATCAAAATTGAGAATATTGCTTATTATTCGGTGGCGATTTTTATTGCGACAGTCATTTCGGTACCAAGCAGAGCGATGCACCAAATTACGTATCCGATTACCGCTAAATTAATGACCGAAGGCAAACACGATGAATTAAACGACTTGTATAAAAAGACTTCCATTTCGCTGCAAATTGTCGGCGGATTAGTGTTAGTTGGTATTTTGGTCAACATTAATGAGCTTTATTTGCTCTTACCCGAAAACTATCGCGGTGGCGTTTTTGTGGTTTTTGTAATTGGAATTTCCAAATACTTCGATTTGATTTTAGGCAATAACAATGCGATTATTTTCAACTCAAAATACTACAAAGCTGTTTTGTTCTTAGGTCTATTTTTAGCGGTTATGGCCATTACATTAAACGACTTTTTCATTCCGCTTTACGGCATCAACGGTGCGGCTATTGCCACGCTAATTTCGATTACTTTGTACAGTTTGGCCAAATTACTATTCGTGGTTTTGAAAATGAATCTTTATCCGTTCACCCTAAAAAACATTTACGCTTTAGCCATCGGACTGCTTTGTTTCTTTGCCTTTTATTATTGGGAATTCTCCTTTCATCCGATAGTAAATATCATCCTAAAATCAGCTTTAGTTTCCTTGGTTTATGTTGGACTCATTTACAAAGCCAATCTCTCAGAAGAAATTAACACTGTTATTCAAAAGACTGTAAAAAGAATCATCCGATAAATCTTTTTTGTACATTTATTTAAAATTAAATGGCATGTCTTTGTTCAAAAAAATCATCTTAGGCTTATTCCTTTCGTCTTTCATAGGCTATTTAGAATGGGGAAAACAAAGTGAATTCATTTTTGAAATCGAATATGATTTGTTGCTCAAAATGAGCGCTTCACCCGAAGCTTTTTTGCATCCGTTTATCTTATTGCCGTTAATAGGTCAAATCATTTTGTTGGTTTCTTTTTTGGTTCCAAAGCCAAAATTTTGGTTAGTGCTTTTGGCTTCGACCGGAATCGCCTTATTATTCCTGATGCTGCTTTTGATTGGTTTGCTCAATTGGAATCCGAAAATAAGCTTGTTTGCTTTACCATTCCTGGCCTTTTATGGCTTCCTTATCAGTCGCAGAAAAAGCCTAACTTTGAGCAACAAATAACTAATATGGATTTTTATTGGACTATCACCGCCTGGCTTATTGGTTATTATTATTCGAAAAAAAACGGCCGAGAAGCAATCGAAAAAATCAATAAAATTAATGCTGAAAAACAAAACCAAACCTTATGAAAAACCTAACTTATCTTTTATTGCTGTTATCAACCTTTGGTTTTGCCCAAGAAACCAATCCGGAATATGATGAAAAACTAGCGCGATCACTCAAAGCCGATGAGTATGGCATGAAAACTTATGTGTTTTGTTTGTTGAAAACCGGAAGCAATACGACCGCCACCAAAGAAGAACGAGCCAAACTTTTCGAAGGTCATATGGTCAACATCAATAAACTGGCTGACGAAGGCAAGTTGGTAGTTGCCGGACCATTTATGAAAAACGATAAAAACTACCGCGGTATTTTTATTTTTAATGTAAGTACGATTGAAGAAGCGAATGCTTTAGTCGAATCTGATCCTGCGGTTAAAGCCAAAATCTTTGAAACCGAAATGACGGTTTGGTATTGCAGCGCTGCTTTACAACAGGTCAATGAACTGCACAACAAAGTCGCCAAAAAGAAAATGTAATTCATGCTCAACAAAGTGCACCATATAGCCATAATCTGTTCTGATTATGAAGTGTCCAAAAAATTCTATGTCGATATTCTCGGGTTGCAAATTATTCGGGAAGTCTTTCGCGAAGAACGACAATCCTTTAAATTAGACTTGGCACTCGATGGTCATTATATCATCGAATTGTTTTCGTTTCCCAATCCGCCCAAAAGAGTATCAAGACCCGAAGCCAGCGGTTTGCGACATTTGGCCTTTGAAGTCGATGACATTGAATTTATAATCAATCATTTGGCACAAAACAACATCATAGCCGAACCCATACGCACCGATGAATTCACGGGAAAACGATTTACCTTCACCAACGATCCCGATAATTTACCGATAGAATTTTATGAGCGATAGGTTTTTCAAAAGAGACTTTTTGTAACTTTACTATCCTCAAAAAAATTCAATCATGAAAGCCGCCTTCGAAAATGTTGACCAATACATCTCCATTCAATCTGAAGCGGTAAAACCATTGTTGGAATCCATCCGTAAAACCATCAAAGAAACCGCTCCCGAAGCCGAAGAAGGTATCAGTTACCAAATGCCGGCTTACAAACTCAAAGGTCCGTTAGTGTATTTCGCAGCCTACAAAAACCACATCGGATTTTACCCAACCGGTACAGGAATAGCGGCATTTCAAAAAGAAATTCAAGAATATAAAAACTCCAAAGGCGCAGTACAATTTACTTTAGACAAACCAATCCCGCATGAGCTGATTCGGAAAATGGTTTTATTCAAAAAAGAGGAAAATTTAAAAAAGACAAAAAAATGAAAAGACTAACATTCAATATAGACATCAAAGCAACCAAAGAGAAAGTATGGTATTCGCTTAGGGATGATGAAAACTACGAAGCTTGGGTCAGTGCTTTCTGCGAAGGTTCCTATGCGATTTCGGATTGGAAAGAAGGCAGCAAAATTTATTTTTTAGACCAAAATGGTAGCGGAATGAATTCGGAAATTGCCCTCAACAAACCTTTTGAAACCATGTTGTTCCGACATTTAGGCGAATTAAAAGAATATGTTGAGCAACCCGAAACGGAGACAACCAAAGCTTGGTCAGGTGCCGAAGAACGGTATGATTTGAAAGAAAGCAACGGCATTACAACTGTAACTGTTACCATAGATTTAGTCGAAAAATATTTAGACTACTTTAAAGAAACTTTCCCTATAGCTTTAGAAAAATTAAAAGCAATAGCCGAAAGTGACACCAAAACGATAACGGTCAAAACAACACTTGACGCTTCACTCGAAGAGGTTTGGAACAAGTTCACCCAACCCGAACATGTCGTCAATTGGAATTTTGCATCTGATGATTGGCATTGTCCTAAAGCGGAGAATCATTTGGATGTTGGGCAAAATTTTGTTTACACTATGGCTTCTAAAGACGGTGAAATGAGCTTTGACTTTATCGGAACTTACCAAGAAATAACGCCGATGAAAAAATTGGTTTACCAAATCTCCGACGGCAGAAAAGTAACCGTAAAGTTTGATGTAATGGATAATCAAGTAATCCTGACCGAAAATTTTGAACCCGAAAACATCCATTCGGTCAACTTACAACGCGACGGATGGCAATCGATTTTAAATAATTTCAAAAAATACACAGAACAATAAACCTAAATCAATAAAAAATGACACAAGTAAATCCTTATCTCATCTTTAACGGAAATTGCGAACAAGCCTTTCTGTTTTACCAATCGGTTTTCGGAGGTGAATTTCCTTATATGGGCAGATTCAAAGACATGCCGCCAAGTGAACATTGTCCGCCGCCGATAGCTGACGAAGCCGACAGAATCATGCACGTTTCCTTACCCATTGGCAATACAGTTTTAATGGGAAGCGACAGTACCTCGCAAAGTGGCGATGCCATCATCGGAACCAATATTTCAG
>NZ_CAMLRU010000148.1 GCF_946482535.1 uncultured Flavobacterium sp. | reverse complement strand
AGTCTACCGTGTAGCGCGGAAAGCAGGAAATGCCATCACCGATAAATCCCAAGCCCTTCGCTCCTATTCAAAATCGAAAACCTTTCCGTCATCGCCCAGTAATACATTGGGAAAAATGGTTTCAGCTTCTTGCTTGAACAACTCGATGCTGCTGTAACGCGTGCTATAATGACCGAGCAACAATTGTTTGACGTTGGCCAACTTGGCGATTTTAGCGGCTTCTTTGGCAGTACTGTGCATGGTTTTCTCAGCTTTATCCGCTTCGGATTCTAGGAAAGTGGTTTCGTGGTACAAAACATCTACGCCATTTATCATGGGCAGTATGCTTTCGTCATACATGGTGTCGCTGCAAAAGGCGTAACTTTTTATCGGCTCGGGGTCAAAGCTCAATTCGGCATTGGGAATTATAGTTCCGTTGTCTAAAGTGATATCGCCACCGTATTTTATTTTTCTGAAGTATGCGGTATCGATATTATACTTTTCAACAGCTTCTACATTGAGTTTTCGCTCTTTGGGTTTTTCCTGGAACAAAAAACCGTTGGTGTAAACGCGGTGTTTTAGCGGAATGGTTTTAACGATTACTTTTTCGTCTTCAAAAACGACTTCGCTTTCTTTAGACTCTAATTCATGGAAATACAAATTATAGCCGGTAAACGAATTAGAATAGCGCAATTGCAAGAGGATAATTTCTTTGATGCCTTTTGGTCCGTACACGTGTAAGTCGGTTTGGCGATTGAGTAGCATAAAGGTAGAAATCAATCCAACCAAACCATAAAAATGGTCACCGTGCAAATGCGAGATAAATATGTGGTTGATTTTGGAAAACTTCAGTTTGTTTTTGCGGAGCTGTACCTGAGTACCTTCACCGCAATCAATGAGAAACATGCGGTTTCTGATTTCGAGAACTTGCGAGGTCGGATTGGTTATGGTTCGTGGCGTGGCTGCGTAGCAACCCAAGATGGTTAACTTCATGAGGTTTAAAATCCTAAATCGCGCTCAATTTCTTCCATCTCTATAATATCGTGTGCTTCTAAAAGGGTTGGCACTAAGGTGATGCTTTTGGGCACGGCATTAAAATTTACGTTGTCTGACACCAACACTATAGACTTCTTTTGTTTTTTATGCAACTTAACCAATTCAGAAAACGACTTTACATCTTCCAACGACAGGCTTTTATCGTGGGTTAAGTCTAAGATGAGATTGCTGTTTTTAAAAGTATTGTGCTCGTGAGTGACTTTCATTAAAAAATCTGCGGTTTGTCCGAGAGTATCTTTAATGATTGTGGTGTGTCCTTTTTGTTCGACTTTCATTTTAGGGTAAATAATTTAATCCGAAGCTAATTTAGGAAGATTTTGCCATTTTTTGGCATTTGTACAAAGGTTTGTGATTTGGAGTGTGCAGTTCATGGAAAATTTTGGTTTTTCATCGATGAAATACACGTTTTTTTAACATTTCATAGATTAACTGCACGATAAAAACGCTGAAAACCCCCGAATTCATTGAATTTGTCGATTAAACGACTTTTGGCGTTAGTTATCGAAAAAATTTCAGTCGAGAATAGTCTTGAAGTAGTTTTGACCAAGAAATAACAACGAAACTAAAAACAAAGATTATGACAACAAACAATAACACAGTAGCTCAAAAAAATGTAACCAACGTTAGATTATTTGTTTTATTCGTATTATTAGTTTTATCAAGCAATGGCGTTTTTGGTCAAGCTAAAGCAGAAGTTACTACTGTAGCAGCAACGACTGAAGTTTCAGTTTCTAAAAATGATTCAATTGTTATTACTGCCGAAACTACTATTGCTTCTTTGGATTTTGCAGTTTGGTTTATGGGCGCTAACAAATCAACTAACGGTAACAAAACCAACACCGGTTTCAGCAAAAAAGCTTTAATCAATTCTGGTATCAACACTAACAGTGTTTTAATCAGATCTATTTTGAAAAAAGTAAGCTCTCAAGAAAGCAGCGTTGCCTAATTAAATTTTAAGTTAAGTTTGGATTAAATATAATTGGTTAGTTTTAAAAAAAAGTCCCGATACGAGAATCGGGACTTTTTTTATTTGGTATTTTGCTTAAAGTAGACTTCGGTCGCACCGGAGCCGTATTTTTGATAGTTAGCATCTTGAAAGGTAATATTGTCATATCTGCCCAACATAAAATCGAGCTCCGATTTTAAGATGCCTTCACCTACACCGTGGATGAAGACAATTTTGGGAATTCTGTTTTTTATCGCAAACTCAATATGGTACTTAGCTGTTTCTGTTTGTTTGGTCAATATCTCATAATTGCTCATCGACTTGTAGTTTTTGACCAACTTTTCTATGTGCAGATCAAATTCGGGAACCGGCACTTCTCTTTTGGATTTTTTTTCCGGATTGATATAATTGGGTTTTGGAATTTCTTTTTCGGCGATGACCTTATTTTTATTAAAACTAAAATTTAAATCATTGCCTTGTTGCATTGCAATGAGTTCATGAGACTTAAAAGTAAGATTAAATCCTTCCGTTGTTTCAATGGTTATTTCATTGCCGTTTACGGCAACCACGATGCCATCAATCGCATCATCAAGCACTGAAACTTTATCGCCTTTAGTTATCATTTTTCTCTTCTTCGGTATCTGAATGTTTGCTGGGAACTTTTGCACTCAATTGCATAATGCCATACATAAATACTGCAACAGCAATGACCAAGATAAAGACGTTGGGTTTGGGCTTGGATTGTTCGTAAAAACCCACTATAATAGCCAGAATCATAAAGGGAAAGACAAGTTTTTTCATAGTATCTTCTTTGACTTCAAAAATAATAAACTTTATCGGTAAACGATATAAAAAAAGCACCTTCTAAAGAAGATGCCTTTTTATATAAAATCGCAGTAAGATTATCTCATTGCGCTGAATCCGATTACCATAACCACTGTCGCCAAAATGTATAATGAAATGATAACAATAGCAGAAATCCCTAAGAACTTGTGGTGTGATTTTAAATTACTGAAAGCGGTAGTCAACATTTCTGAATTGTTGAAATTTAAGGCTTTCTTGGTATTATCGGCATATTTGAACAAATAATAAATCGGGAACAAATACAAAATAGCAAAGATCAAATAGATAATTGAAATAAATCCTTTGATGGCTCCAAACGGACCGGGAACATCATCAGGCATCATGCTCATGGCGGAAGTCATTAAAATGGCCATAAGCGCCATAAATCCGATACCGATGAAGCCTAAAATAGCCAAGAACATTGACCATTTGGCACTTTCTCTTAAATAATCCTTAGCTTCATTTTGTAATTGTAAGCCGAAATTTTGGTTTTCTTCCATAATAAAAGGTTTTGGTTGGTTATAAATTGGTTGATTAATTACTTTTCAAATTGCTTTAAAGTATTGATGATGATAGCCACACAATCTGATAATTGCGCTTCCGTCATTACCAATGGCGGTGCAAAACGGATGATGTTTCCGTGTGTTGGCTTGGCCAGTAAGCCATTTTCCGCCAATTTCATGCAGATATTCCAAGCGGTATCACTGTCTTCTGTATCATTGATTACTATGGCATTCAGCAAGCCTTTTCCTCTGACTAAGGTGGCGATGTTTGATGTTTCAATATATTTGGCCAATTCGGTTCTGAAAATTTTACCCAATCTTCTGGCATTTTGAGCCAAATGTTCTTCACTAACAACATCCATCGCTGCCATGGCAACCGCTGCCGCTACCGGATTTCCTCCAAAGGTTGAACCGTGTTGTCCGGGTTTGATGACATTCATAATATGATCATTGGCCAAAACTGCCGAAACAGGATAAGCGCCACCGGATAAAGCTTTACCCAAAATCAAAATGTCAGGAGTAACATAACTGTTTTGCTTTTCGCATTTATTTTCACAAGTACAATTGCCACATACGGCTAACAACGAACCGGTTCTGGCGATACCTGTTTGGACTTCATCAGCTATAAATAAAACGTTATTGGCTTCACACAAGGCTTTGGCTTTCGCCAAATAATCCTCACTTGGTACATAAACGCCCGCTTCTCCCTGAATAGGTTCAACTAAGAAACCGGCAATATTTTTTGAAGTGGTAATCGCTTTTTCCAAAGCGTCTAAATCGTCATAAGGGATTTTGATAAATCCGGCGGTATACGGACCGAAATTTTTACGGGCATTCTCATCATTAGAGAAAGAAATTATAGTGGTAGTTCTACCGTGGAAATTACCTTCACAAACAATGATTTGGGCTTCGTTTTCTGAAATGCCTTTTTTCTCATAAGCCCATTTTCTGCAAATTTTTAAAGCCGTTTCAACCGCTTCGGCACCGGTATTCATGGGCAACACTTTATCAAAACCAAAATACTTGGTGATGAACTCTTCATAAACGCCCAACTTATCATTGTAAAAAGCACGCGAGGTTAGCGTTAAAGTTTGCGCTTGTTCCATCATAGCACCTACAATTTTCGGGTGGCAATGGCCTTGGTTTACGGCAGAATAAGCCGAAAGAAAATCATAATACTTTTTACCTTCTACATCCCAAACATAAACACCTTCTCCTCTACTTAACACCACCGGTAGCGGATGGTAATTGTGTGCTCCGTACTTGTCTTCTAAAGCGATGGCATCAGCTGACGTTAATTTTTCTAAAACTGACATTGTAATTTGAATTTAATCTGCGCTCACTGCAGATTATTTATTAAATCGTTATTCCTTCTTGTGGAGAGAAATCATCCTATGACAACAAAAGTACAAAAAAGGACTGCTGTTTTATAAATTCTAAAATTTAAAAAACAAATACCAAATAAAAAGCAAATGATAAAATTAAAATCACAAACAAATGTTTTTTTGGATCTTGAAATTTGAAACTTATTTGGAATTTGCAATTTGAAATTTGGTGCTTACTTCTTGATTCGTTCTAGTATATCATTCATCATTTCAATCTGGACTTTTTGTATTTCAATCAACTCTTGTTGTTGGTGTTGGATTAAATGATCTAATTTGTCGTCAATCAGCCTAATTTCGAGCTCTGATTTTAGGTTAATCATATAATCTTTTTTGGCTCGTTCACGGTCTTTTTCCTCTTGACGGTTTTGACTCATCATAATTATTGGTGCTTGCAATGCAGCCACACAAGACAAAATTAAATTCAATAATATAAACGGATAAGGATCAAATTCTTTATGGACAAAAATGAAAATATTGGAAGCAATCCAAATTATCAAAAACACGAAGAACAAAATGATAAATGTCCAGCTTCCGCCAAAATCAGCTACTTTATCGGCTACTTTTTGTCCGAAGGTTCGATTGTCTTTCTCATATTCAACCTTGCTTACCAACGATTTTCCGTTAGATAATGATTTCAATACTTTTTGCTGTAATTCAGACAATTCCCCTACTTCGGTTTGAAGGTATTTCGAAATGTATTTTTCGCGATAAATATTTAATTCACTGTTCGAAATGCAATCATTGTCACTGAAATCAGGATAATCTTTTTGGATTAGTTTTAAAACGGCTTGTCTGATTTGGTGGCCGTAAACTTTGTCTTTTTCGGGAAAGTCTATTCCTGAAATGGCGCTTTTAAAACTGACTTTTGGACTCATAATCTTGGTTTGAAAGTGAAGGTTTTATTAATGTTTAAAAACAATGGAGATTTAATGTTAGCCGAACATTTCCAACAATTTATTTACCGTATTCCAATTGCGTGTGGTTGAAACTACGTTCATGCTTTTCTCAATCCATTTATTGTCTAATCGAGTTTTGGCAGGTGAAACATCGTATTTCAAGTAAATTCGTTTGCCGTCCAATTGGATTTCATCGGGTTTGATGAAGTTTAAGTTGAGTTGGGTAATCATATTCTCCGGCAATTCCGAAGAAATGAAAGACACGTAAAGCTTTTTCAAATCGACACCTTCATCGTTAAGAAATAAGTTTCTATCCAAACACGCCTGCAAATCTTCTTTGCCAATTACAATAACAGGCACATCGTGCCCAAATTGCTTGAAAATTTCCTGCTTAATCAAGAAGCCTACTTTCCCGGGACTTTCCTCTTCCGTATCCACAAAAACATTTCCCGATTGGATGTAAGTCACCACATTGGTAAACCCAATGCCTTCAAGCGCTTTTTTCAAAGCGACCATATTAATCATTTTATGCCCCGAAACATTGATTCCTCGGAGTAAAGCCAAATGCCTATGCATGTTTTTAATTTTCCACTAATTTATATTTTTTTCTTAAATGTCTATTCAGTTTTGCCCAATAGTTTATTTTTGCGCTATGGGAAGAAAACAAACCAACAAAGTCATTTTTGAAAAGATTACTGTTTTAGATGCCGGTGCCAAAGGCGTATCGGTAGCCAAAGCGCCGGAAGGTCAAGTCATTTTTATACCCAATGTCGTACCCGGCGATGTGGTAGACGTGCAAACCTTTAAAAAGCGCAAAGCCTATTTTGAAGGCAAAGCCATCAAATTTCACGAATTGTCCAAAGACCGCGTAGAGCCGGTTTGCCAACATTTTGGAGCATGCGGCGGTTGCAAATGGCAAAACATGAATTATGACAAGCAATTGTTTTACAAAAACCAAGAAGTATTCAATAACCTCAAACGCATTGGTAAAATTGAGTTACCCACTTTTGAACCGATTTTAGGTTCGGCCAAACAATTCTTTTACAGAAACAAAATGGAATTCGGGTT
>NZ_CAMLRU010000147.1 GCF_946482535.1 uncultured Flavobacterium sp. | reverse complement strand
AAAAGACTGTAGGTTCCAAGAATGTTTACAAATCAATTTTTAAATCTATTTACCGATTGGATGGTGACAATTATTATTTAGTTAGCTCTAAAGAAGAAATTGGTTTTGAGCGAATTGACAAAAATAAAACTACCGATATTGAAGTCAGAAACTATCTTGTTACTACCAATTTCAGCAATCAAAATTACAGTTACAAAGACAGCGAAGTCTTTAAAGACAAAACGCTCTACAACAAGAAAAACACCATACTGTCGGACTACTGGAATATCTCTGGATTGGCCGCCACCGAAGAAGAGCAAGCCATAATCGAACAATTAGCCGACCGCACAAATTAACCCGGGTTTTTATTGCCTTTAATCTGCTTTGTTACTTGGTTTTATTACGCTATATTTGCACACTTTAAAATCAATTGTCATAATAATGAAAGCAGGAATTGTAGGATTACCCAATGTTGGAAAATCGACCTTATTTAATTGTTTGTCTAACGCGAAAGCACAAAGCGCGAACTTTCCGTTTTGTACTATCGAACCTAATATCGGAGTGGTAAACGTTCCTGATCCCAGAATTAATAAATTAGAAGAATTGGTAAAACCGGAACGCGTTCAAATGGCAACTGTTGATATAGTTGACATCGCCGGATTGGTAAAAGGCGCCAGTAAAGGGGAAGGTTTAGGAAATCAATTCTTGGCCAACATCAGAGAATGTAATGCGATTATTCACGTGTTGCGTTGTTTTGATAATGACAATATTGTACACGTTGACGGTAATGTGAATCCAATCCGCGACAAAGAAACCATCGATATCGAATTGCAATTAAAAGACTTAGAAACTGTTGAAAAACGTTTGGAAAAAGTCAACCGTGCCGCTAAAACCGGCAATAAAGAAGCCCAAGTGGAGAAAGCATTCTTAGACCGAATCCGAGAAGCTTTATTACAAGCCAAATCAGCCCGAACCGTTGTGCCTCAAAATGCCGACGAAGAAGCTTTGATGGAGGATTTTCAATTAATTACTACCAAGCCTGTTTTATATGTTTGTAATGTAAACGAAGAAGCGGCCGCTACCGGAAACGCTTATGTAGACCAAGTACGCGAATTGGTAAAAGACGAAAATGCCGAGGTAATTGTTTTAGCTGTTGGTACCGAAGCCGATATCACCGAATTGGAAACTTACGAAGAGCGCCAAATGTTCTTGGAAGATTTAGGCTTGACAGAACCGGGAAGCTCAGTTTTAATCCGTGCCGCTTACAAATTATTGAAACAACAAACTTATTTCACTGCCGGTGTTAAAGAAGTTCGTGCGTGGACAATCAACATAGGAGATACCGCACCCAAAGCAGCCGGAGTGATTCATACCGATTTTGAAAAAGGATTCATCCGTGCCGAGGTAATTGCCTTTGAAGATTTTGCTCATTACGGTTCAGAAGCCAAAGTGAAAGAAGCCGGAAAACTCAGAGTAGAAGGTAAGGAATACGTTGTAAAAGATGGTGATGTGATGCATTTTCGTTTTAATGTGTAGTTAGTCATTAGGTATAAGCCAAAAATAAATATTAAAAAACCGACAGTTAATGCTTTCGGTTTTTTTTATGTAGCAAATTTCATTTCTTCAACAAGGAAAATAGGTTAATTAAACAACTTTAAACCATTGCTTTTTGACTTATGATTATTACCATATTTTGTCAATATCATTCTTAATAACTTTGACAAACATCATTTAAAAAATCACGCGAATTCAACTATATTAGCGGAAAATCGTTGTTTTTAAAATGGCCGAACAAAATCAATATACCGAAGACAATATCCGTTCCCTTGATTGGAAAGAACACATCCGAATGCGTCCCGGAATGTACATCGGAAAACTCGGAGACGGTTCTTCGCCCGATGACGGTATTTATATCTTGCTCAAAGAAGTAATCGATAATTGTATTGACGAATTCGTAATGGGCGCCGGAAAAGTCATAGAAGTCACCATCAAAGACAAAATGGTAACCGTGCGCGATTACGGTCGTGGTATTCCGTTAGGGAAAGTAGTCGATGTCGTTTCCAAAATGAATACCGGTGGAAAATACGATTCTAAAGCGTTTAAGAAATCAGTTGGTTTGAATGGAGTTGGTACCAAAGCAGTGAACGCCTTATCGAATTATTTTCGCGTAGAATCGGTTCGGGATAACCAGCAAAAAGCTGCCGAGTTCTCAGCCGGAAACTTAACACTGGAAGAAGACGTTCAGGAATCCACCAAACGCAAAGGAACCAAAGTGGCTTTCGTCGCCGATGAAACTATTTTCAAAAACTACAAATACCGCAACGAGTATGTGATTCGCATGCTCAAAAATTATTGTTACCTCAATACCGGTTTAACCATTTATTACAATGGCGAAAAGTATTATTCCGATAATGGTCTAAAAGATTTATTAGAAGAAACCATCACCGAAGAAGACATGCAATACCCAATCATCCATTTGTTGGGTGATGATATTGAAGTAGCTTTAACACATAGTAAATCTCAATATTCAGAAGAATACCATTCGTTTGTCAATGGTCAAAATACAACACAAGGAGGAACACATTTAGGGGCTTTCCGCGAAGCTATTGTAAAAACCATCAAAGAGTTTTACAACAAACCGTTTGAAGCTTCAGATATTCGTAAATCAATTGTTTCCGCTATTTCAGTAAAAGTAGAAGAACCGGTTTTCGAATCGCAAACCAAAACCAAATTAGGTTCCACTGAAATTGGTCCGAAAGGTCCTTCAGTTCGAACGTTTGTTAATGATTTTATCAAAACCAAACTCGACAACTTTTTACATAAAAATCCGGAAACAGCCGATTTATTATTGCGCAAAATTCTTCAAGCCGAACGCGAGCGCAAAGAATTGTCCGGAATTCGTAAGTTGGCCAAAGACCGAGCCAAGAAAGCCAGTTTGCACAACAAAAAACTCCGTGATTGTCGCATTCATTTAACCGATGCCAAAAACCCGCGAAGTTTAGAAAGTACTTTGTTTATTACCGAGGGAGATTCGGCTTCTGGTTCGATTACCAAATCGCGTGACGTGAATACACAAGCAGTTTTCAGTTTGCGAGGTAAGCCTTTGAACTCTTACGGCATGACCAAAAAGATTGTCTATGAAAACGAAGAATTCAACTTGCTTCAAGCGGCTTTAGACATCGAAGAAGACATGGGTGATTTGCGTTACAACAATATCGTAATCGCTACCGATGCCGATGTCGATGGGATGCACATTCGCTTGCTGTTAATCACATTCTTTTTGCAGTTTTTCCCGGAGTTGATTAAAGACGGGCATTTGTATATTTTGCAAACACCTTTGTTCCGGGTACGAAATAAAAAAGAAACCATCTATTGTTATTCCGAACAAGAGCGTATTGATGCCATCGAAAAACTAAAACCAAAACCCGAAATCACCCGATTCAAAGGATTGGGAGAAATTTCACCCGATGAATTCAAACACTTTATCGGACAAGACATTCGCCTTGATCCGGTAATGCTCGACAAAGCCACTTCAATTGAAACTTTATTGGAATTCTACATGGGTAAAAATACACCCGACAGACAAGATTTCATTATCAATAATTTGAAAGTGGAATTGGATGTGGTGGAGAAATAGTTGGCAGTGTTCAGTATTAAGTTCGCAGTATATTAAAGATTAAGACTATATAAAAAAATTTAAAGTTTAGATTGGAACCCTTTTAAACCAAATTAAACCTTAAACTTTTAAACCATAATATGAAAGACGAAGAAGAAGACGATATCATCCCCAACGAAGACGAAAACAACGAGGAGTTGAACGAATCTTCCAACGATGAAAATACTGACGAAGGTTTTGAAGACGTAATCCGACCTTCAACCGGTGATCACTTTTACGAAAACGAAGAAGTCAATCCCGAAGATACCATTACCAAAGTAACCGGTATGTACAAGGATTGGTTTTTAGACTATGCTTCGTATGTAATCCTTGAACGCGCGGTTCCGGCTATCGAAGACGGTTTCAAACCGGTACAACGCCGTATTATGCACTCGATGAAAGAGTTGGATGATGGTCGTTATAACAAAGTAGCAAACATCGTTGGTCATACCATGCAGTACCATCCGCACGGAGATGCGAGTATTGGTGATGCTATGGTGCAAATCGGGCAAAAAGATTTGATTATCGACATGCAAGGAAACTGGGGAAACATCCTCACAGGTGATAGTGCTGCGGCTTCTCGTTATATTGAAGCGCGTATTTCTAAGTTTGGCCACGATGTATTGTATTCGCCTAAAATCACCACTTGGCAAGCTTCTTATGACGGTAGAAGAAACGAACCGGTGAATCTTCCGGTAAAATTCCCATTGCTATTAGCGCAAGGTGCCGAAGGGATTGCAGTAGGTTTATCGACGAAAGTCTTGCCACACAATTTCAACGAACTGATAGAATGTTCGATAAAAGTTTTAAAAAACAAACCATTTACCCTTTATCCCGATTTTCCAACAGCCGGTATAGCCGATGTTTCAGCTTATAATGACGGTATGCGTGGTGGTCGTGTCAGAGTGCGTGCCAAAATTGGTCAGCTTGATAAACAAACCTTGGTCATTACTCAGATTCCATTTTCAACCAATACTTCAACTTTGATTGACAGTATACTGAAAGCCAATGAAAAAGGTAAAATTAAAATCAAAAAAATCGAAGACAATACCGCTGCCGAAGTAGAAATTTTAATTCATCTTCCGCCGGGTGTTTCTCCTGATAAAACCATTGATGCTTTGTATGCCTTTACCGCTTGCGAGACTTCAGTGGCACCTTTAGGCTGTGTGATTGAAGACCATAAACCGCGATTTATCGGGGTTTCGGATATGTTGAAAATTTCGACGCATCGTACGGTCGACTTGCTCAAACGCGAGTTGGAAATCCAGTTGGACGAACTCGAAAACAAATGGCATTTCTCGACTTTAGAAAAAATATTCATCAGAGAAGAAATGTACATCGATTTCAAATTGTACTCCGATAAAGAATCGCTCTACGAATACATGTACAATCGCTTCAAGCCGTTTCATAAATTATTGGTGCGCGACATTAATGATGACGATTTACAAAAACTGACGCAAATACCGATGATTCGTATTACGCGTTTCGACTCGGATAAAGCTGATGATGCGATTGCCAAGTTGGAAGCCGAAATGGAAGAAGTAAAACACCATTTAGATCATATTATTGATTATACGATTGATTTCTTCCAAAAGTTGAAAGACAAATACGGCAAAGGCCGTGAACGCCAAACGGAGTTAAGAAGTTTTGACACCATTGAAGCTACCAAAGTAGTGTTGCGAAATACCAAACTCTATGTAAATAGGGAAGAAGGTTTCTTTGGAACCGGTTTGAAAAAAGACGAATATGTAGCCGATTGTTCTGATATTGATGACGTGATTGTCTTTTTGCGTGACGGAAAAATGATGGTAGCCAAAGTCGATGACAAGAAGTTTGTAGGTAAAGACATCATTCACATTGCGGTTTTTGATAAAAATGACAAACGTACCATTTATAACATGATTTACCGTGACGGTAAAAACGGTTCCACCTTTATCAAACGTTTCAACGTTTCCGGAATTACCCGTGATAAGTTTTATGATTTGACCCAAGAAAAAGCCGGAAGTCAAGTCTTATATTTCTCTGCTAATCCTAATGGTGAAGCAGAAACGGTAACGATTTTGTTGCGCCAAATAGGAAGCGTAAAAAAACTGAAATGGGATTTAGATTTTTCTGATATTGCCATCAAAGGAAGGGCTTCTCGTGGAAATACTGTTACCAAATATCCAATCAAGAAAATTGAACTTAAAGAAAAAGGCATTTCGACTTTGCGTCCGCGTAAAGTGTGGTTTGACGATACCGTACAACGACTAAATGTGGATGGAAGAGGTGAGTTGTTAGGTGAATTCAGACCGAATGACCGCTTGCTTATCATCAACCAATCGGGGAAATTGAAAACGATTATTCCGGAGTTGACCACGCACTTTGACGAAGACATGATTGTTTTGGAAAAATGGCATCCGAAGAAACCTATCTCAGCCATTTATTACGACGGTGAAAAAGAGCGCTACTTTGTTAAACGCTTCTTGGTAGAAAACGAAAACAAGGAAGAAACTTTTATCACCGAACATGAAAAATCCCAATTGGAAGTTGTGTCTACGGATTGGCGACCGGTAGCCGAAGTAATTTTTGCCAAAGTCAAAGGCGTGCAAAAAGATACAATTACCGTTGATTTAGAACAATTCATCTCTGTAAAAGGAATTAAAGCAATTGGCAACCAATTGACCACTGACAAACTGAAACAAGTCAACTTGCTGGAGCCATTGCCTTTCGAAGAACCGGAAGAAGTACAGCCCGAAGATGTGGAAGTAACCGGAGAAGACAATGTCTCCGATGATATACAAACCGAAACCGATGATGACGGTCAGATAACGTTATCCTTAGAATAAAAAAAACTCCCGTTTTAAACGGGAGTTTTTTGTTATTGTTTTGATGACTGAAAAATTGTATGACCATCGGTACTCTATTATTTATTTAGTTTGGGGTTTAAGTATCTTTAGTTTTTTTGACAATATCATGAATAATACGGTCAATTTTTTGGGCAGATTCATCAATGTACTCTATCAGTTTATCATCGGTTAACCCCATTTCTTTATTATCTTTTAATAAGCCAATCAGTCCCAGTAAATTGGCTAATGGTGCTCTTACCACATGGGATTGCGTCCAAGAAATATCTTTTAAGGCTTTACCTTGCAATTCTATGGTATTCATTTTTTCCAAAGCCTCGGTCAAATCAATCATGGCAGCTATAATTCGCGTAACCTTACCGTCACAATTTCGTATTAAAATTCCTTTGTGTTGTAACAAAGACGGCCAGCCTACGGACATGGAATCGT
>NZ_CAMLRU010000146.1 GCF_946482535.1 uncultured Flavobacterium sp. | reverse complement strand
ATGTAGCGCGGAAAGCCGGATTAAGCTCCTAAAAAACATACAACTTACAACCTATAACACAGAACAAAAAAATGAAAGTATTAGCCAACGATGGAATTTCAAAAAGCGGGATTAAGGCTTTGGAGAAAGGCGGATTTGAAGTCATTACCACTAAAGTAGCCCAAGAACAAGTGGCCAATTATGTGAACGCCAACAACATTTCGGTGGTTTTGGTGCGCAGTGCGACTAAAGTTAGAAAAGACATTATTGATGCTTGTCCGGGATTAAAAATCATTGGTCGCGGCGGTGTTGGAATGGACAATATAGATGTGGAATATGCCCGCAGCAAAGGAATTCATGTGATTAATACACCGGCATCTTCTTCGGAAAGTGTGGCGGAATTGGTGTTTGCTCACCTATTTACCGGCGTTAGATTTTTGCATGATTCGAACAGAAATATGCCTTTGGAAGGTGACACGAATTTTGACGGTTTGAAAAAAGCTTATGCGAACGGCATAGAATTAAGAGGCAAAACTTTGGGCGTTATTGGTTTTGGACGTATCGGTCAAGCGGTGGCCAAAATGGCTTTAGGTCTTGGGATGAAAGTGATTGCTGCCGATAAATTTGTAGACAAAGCCGAGGTGAAAGTGGATTTTTATAATGGTCAATTTATCAATGTGGAATTTGAAACCGAGCCTTTGGAAGATGTGATTAAACATTCCGATTTTATCACTTTGCACGTTCCGGCGCAAGAAGGTTATGTGATTGGCAAAGCCGAATTTGAACTGATGAAAGACGGTGTTGGCATCGTGAATTGTGCTCGTGGCGGTGTGATTGATGAAGTGGCTTTAGTAGAAGCTTTAGACAATGAGAAAGTATTGTTTGCCGGATTAGATGTTTTTGAAAACGAACCTACTCCGGAAATTCAGATTTTGATGCATCCGAAAATTTCATTGACACCGCATATTGGTGCGGCAACTTTGGAAGCACAAGACCGCATCGGAACAGAATTGGCAGAGCAAATCATTAGTTTGTTAAAAGCCGAAAAAGCATAACTTTAAGAAAGAAATAGTTTGAGCCATACTGAAAAGTGTGGCTTTTTTATTTTAACATATTGACAGTAATAAGTTTGGGTTGTTTTGTGTAATTTTATTAAAAATTTAAGACATGAAAACTTTAGTTTCTCTTTTTGCAGTATTGCTCATCCTAATAGGTTGCAGCAATTCTAAAACCATAGCGGCTAAAGAACCTTCGTCAAAAACAACGGATACGATTAGAATTGCCAATGAAGAATTGGAATATGAAATTCTCATTTTTGACCCGGGTTTTAATTCATGGTTGATGGGCAAAGCCAAACCCAGAGGATTTTATTCTGAAACTTATTTAGAGGGCAAAAACCAACTCTATGTAGCCGAGTGGAATATCAGGGCTTCACAACCGCAGCGATTTGGCGATGATTTATATCCTATGCGAATTGATTATGATCCGTCCATTCGGTATGGCTATGAGGTGAATTATATGTTGTACAATTATTTTATTTATTTTCAAATCAATTACAATCAACGTTTAGGCGGTTTTGTTCCGTTTCCGTAAACTGTTATATTTGTAGAAAATTAGTTTATGGCAAGTTTTAAGGAGCGTTGGAATATCAAATCAAATTGGCAAGTTTTTGTCATTCTTGTTGTATTTGCAGTTACGGGTTCTACGGCTGCTTATCTGTCTAAACCGGTTTTAGAATTATTCGGTATAGTAAAAGGCGAAGTTTCTAACTGGATTTATTATCCTTTATATATCATTCTCATCTTCCCTATTTATCAGGTTTTATTGGTTAGTTTCGGTTTTATCTTCGGGCAGTTTACTTTCTTTTGGGCTTTTGAAAAGAAAATGCTCAGAAGCATGGGATTGGGTTTTTTGGTACCTGAAAAAAAAAGTCCCAAATGAATTAACATTTAGGACTTTAACCAAAATACTCAATTTACATTCTACTAAAAATGCTACTTTTCTTTGTTTATCAGGTTGAAGAAATCATTCCTGTTTTCTTTTTCCTTAAATATTCCGCCATATTGGATGGTGGAAGTATAACTGCTTTCGTCTTGTATGCCTCGACTTGATACACAAAGGTGTTTGGCTTCCATGACTACAATTACATCTTCTGTTTCTAAAACTGTTTTTAATTCGTTGAATATTTGCATTATCAATCGTTCTTGTACTTGAGGTCTGCGTGAGAAATAATCAACAATACGATTTAGCTTAGACAAACCAATTACTTTTCCACTTGAAACATAGCCTATATGTGCTTTTCCTATGATAGGTAAAAAATGGTGTTCGCAAGTAGAATTGAAACTGATGTCAGCTTCGACTAACATTTTATCATAGTGATAGGAATTTTCAAAAACCGAAAGCTTGGGTTTATTGGCAGGATTTAATCCTGAAAAAATTTCTTGTATAAACATTTTCGCCACGCGATGAGGCGTTCCTCTTAAGCTGTCGTCGGTCATATCCAAACCCATTTCCTCCATAATAGCATGAAAATGTTTTTCAATGACAGCCATCTTTTGTAAATCTGTTTTAATAAATGCGTCGGGACGCAATGGGGTTTCGGCAGAAGTCATTTGATGATTGTCACCTATCAGTTCAAATAATTCTTGTTCAATGGGTGTGTTCATAAGAATTAATTTTTTATTTTTTGTTTAACAAATGTAATCAATAATTAAACAAAATAATTTAGTTAACATAACTTTATAATTTATTCAACCATAAAAAAAATTGATATCAGCCATTAAAAGAAAATACTTTGTTACTTTGTGAAAAATTAGATTAATGATTATTGCCCAGAACATTCACAAATATTTTGACAGTCTGCACGTTTTAAAAGGTGTTGATTTACACATCAAAAAAGGAGAAATTGTTTCTATTGTCGGAGCTTCCGGTGCCGGAAAAACTACTTTACTTCAAATATTAGGCACTTTAGACAATGCTTCTAAATCAGACAACACCTCATTGGAGATAAATGGCGAAAACGTTTTGAAAATGAATGACAAGGCCCTGTCAAAATTCAGGAACTTACACTTGGGTTTTATTTTTCAATTTCATCAATTACTCCCGGAATTTACAGCTTTGGAAAATGTTTGTATTCCGGCTTACATAGCAGGTAAAGAAAAAAAGGCCACCGAAATTGAAGCCAAGCGCTTGCTTGATTATTTAGGTTTGGCAGAAAGAAGTCATCACAAACCCAACGAACTTTCGGGAGGAGAACAACAACGTGTAGCGGTAGCCCGCGCATTGATTAACAAACCTGCCATCATTTTTGCCGATGAACCTTCGGGTAATTTGGATACAGTTTCGGCTGAAAATTTGCACCAATTGTTTTTTAAACTTCGGGAAGAATTTGGGCAAACCTTTGTAATTGTGACTCACAACGAAGAATTGGCTAATATGGCTGATAGAAAATTAGTGATGAAAGATGGATTAATGGTTTGATGGTATGGTGCTTATTCTGCTTAGTTGGTTGTATATTTTTTTCACTTCCCTAACTTTAGGAATAGGCTTTTCAAAGCTGTTTCAAATCAAGTCTCATAATCTTGTCATTACTCCAATACTTGGGTTGTTTGGTGTAACTTTGTTGGCCAGTTTTTGGGCCATATTAGGCCCTATTTCGATAGCATTTCATCTTTTTTTGTTGGGATCAACAATCGCTCTTGGATATCATTTTAAATCGAATTTGATTGGTATTGTCAAAAATGGTTTTGAACAATTTTCCTCTTTTTCACTTTGGCTGAAAGTGCTTTTGGGGATGAACAGTCTATTGATTTTAGCCCAAAGTGCCGCATTGCCTTTTGTTGTTGACAACGAAACTTATTACTTGCAAACTATCAAGTGGCTCAACGAATACGGATTGGTTCCCGGTTTGGCTAATTTGCATCTTTTTTTAGGACAAACCAGCGGTTGGCATCTTACCCAAAGTGTGTATTCGTTTTCATTTTCAGAAGTAAATTTAAATGACTTGAACGGCTTTTTATTGTTGCTCTGTAACGGATGGGCATTGGCCAAACTTCACTCCTATTTTTCCCTAGGCAACCGATTGGATTTGGCTTTTGGTTTGTTGCCGTTGACCTATATTTTTCTTTTTCAGTTTGTAAGCGCGCCTTCGCCTGATTTACCTGTTTATATTCTTGGATTTATAGTGTTTTCAATGTATTCAGAACAAGTGAAAGAACCTGGTTCAGAAAATTTCAGTCTTCTGACAGTCTTGGTTCTTTTTGCAGTTTACATCAAAATTACCGCTGTAGCACTTTTGATTTTACCCTTATTACTTTTAATCAAACACTTTGGTAGTGTAAAAAAACAGCTTTTATCTATTAGACTCTTGGGTGGATTAGTACTATTTCTATTTATTACTAAAAACATCATATTGACCGGTTATCCTTTATATCCTTTATCCGTTCTGCCTTATCCCGATGTTGATTATTTGGTCCCAAAAGAGGTCATGACTTATTTCTTCGGTGGAGAAATGATGCATTCTTTTTACATGGGTTTTGGCAACTATCAGACGGCTTCTTTGTCTTATTTTTTCAAACAATACTTCTTGCATAATGGCATCAATAGCATAATTGCTACTATGACCATTTTTGTATTGCTTGTGACTCCTTTTATTCTTTCAAAATATTATCCCAAGCAAAAGCTCGGTGATTTATACTTTGTTTTCATAGTCTTATTGGTCATACTCGCTTTCAGTTCACCACAATATCGATTTTATGTTTATTTCACCATTTTCTTTGGGCTGATTATATTGGCGGTTTTATTGACCAAAAAGGAGGTTATTTTGGGATTACTTATTGTTAGTTCTTTAATCATTGGCTTTTTAGTTTTTGTGCCGATGTCATTCGGTTCTTTAACCCGAAACAAATTATTGGCAGAAAGCAGTACGATTCAATTAGAAAATCTCATTTTTCCGAAACCCATTACTAAAGAAAATTTGAATTTTGTTAAAGACTCAAGAGGAAATTTAGAATATTATTCGCCTTCAAATGCAACCCTTTTTTGGATGACCGGTAACGGCAATTTGCCTTGTGTAAATCGAGAACAATTGGATTATTTTGAGACAAATTTCCAAATTATTCCTCAATTGCGAGGCAAAACTTTGGGTGAAGGGTTTTATCCCCAAAAAAAGAAAAGCAATGACTAAAACAGAACTCAAAGAATTTCTTGACGAGAAGGTTGCTTTATACAACAATCCTAACTTTATTGAAAGCGACCCGATTCAAATTCCGCATCAATTCTCGCTGAAAGAAGATATTGAAATCGCCGGATTCTTAACAGCAACTATTGCTTGGGGCAATCGAAAAATGATTATCAAGAATGCCAAGCGAATGATGGATTTGATGGGCAATTCTCCCTATGACTTTGTAATGCATCATCAAGAACATCATTTGGAGGTTTTGGATTCATTTGTTCATAGGACATTTAACGGAAGTGATTTCAGAACTTTTGTCTTAGGTTTAAATCACATTTATACCCATCATTTTGGTTTGGAAAATGCATTTTTAAATCAAAAAGAAGGAGAACTTTTGAATCTTCAAACCAATATCCATTTCTTTAAAAAGAAGTTTTTTGAATGCACGAATTCTGAAAGAGCTAAAAAGCACGTATCGGATCCGCTACAAGGATCGGCTGCCAAGCGCATAAATATGTTTCTAAGATGGATGGTTCGTCAAGATAAAAACGGCGTAGACCTTGGTATATGGAAGAATATACCCATGTCAGCTCTTTCCTGTCCGCTGGATGTTCACTCAGGAAATGTGGCCAGAAAACTCGGATTACTCACTAGAA
The DNA here is from genome assembly GCF_946482535.1 of uncultured Flavobacterium sp. The sequence continues at coordinate 1,137 of NZ_CAMLRU010000146.1, read as the reverse complement.
AACAGAACGATTTCAAAGCGGTTTCAGAACTCGATTATGAGCTCCGAAAAATGGATACAAACGATCCTGTAAAATATGATTTTGCACTTTTTGGTTTAGGCGTTTTTGAAGGTTTTTAATGTTTTGAAATGTGAGTACTTTTTAAGATTTTAACAAAAAAGTTGACTTATCAACAAAAAATTATGTAGTATTTTTATTGTTATTAGTTAAACAATACAAACTATTTTTAGATTTTGTCCTAAAAAAGATGTCGTTCGTCGATAAATTAAACTTAAATTTTATCATCTGAATGCTTATAATTTACATTCGCATTTCGTATTAATCTCAAATACCACTTTTTTATGCATTTAAATTACCCTGGCACAAGCAATAAATTATCATTGTTTGGAAAGTCATTTGTGGCTTATTTTAATTTAAAATCAAATTCTGTTTTTTCCAAAAACACCTCTCAAAATCATGTTCATCAAATCTTATTGTTGATGATGATTTTGATTGGTAGTTTTAGTGTAAAGGCACAAGTGGCGAATTACACTTTCGCAGCAAGTTCAGGCAGTTACACACCATTGACCGGTGGAACTTCTTGGCAAAGCGGAACTACAATTGCAACCGATGCGGTTTCGTCTTCGATAACTTTACCTTGGGCTTTTACCTATAATGGTAAAAGTTATTCCAACTTGTATATCTCAAACAATGGTTTTATTGCTTTTGCCAACCAAGCGGGGAATGCACCGGCTGCGGGTAATATTACGCCAATTTCCCAATCCTCAAACAGTAGTACTGCTACTAGTGGTTATGATGGTGCTGTTGCAGGTTTTGGTATGAATTTAGTAGCTTCAACTGTTTCAGGTGCGACACCAGACATTAGCTATGGCAGCTCGGGTAGTGATTTTGTGATTCAATATACCGATTTGGCCAGAACCGGTCAAGCGGGGACAGAACGTATCACTTTTCAAATACGTTTGACTCAAACCACTAATGTGATAACATTAGTTTACAATACCCCTACCGTTTCCTCAAGCACAACTACTTATCCTCAAGTAGGTTTAAGAGGCGCATCTTATTATGACTGGAAAAGCTTATCGGGAACTGCCGCTACAACTTGGACGGCTCCAACGGTGACCAATACGTCGGGAACAG
>NZ_CAMLRU010000145.1 GCF_946482535.1 uncultured Flavobacterium sp. | reverse complement strand
AAAAAGAACTTTGGTTTTTTTACCATAAACATCCTCAAATAAATACCCGGTGGTTTTTGTGAAAGATTCGTTCACCCATTCAATAACCCCTTTTTCATCAGTAATCACAACTCCGTTTTTGGTTTTGGTTGCAATTAAGGAAAGCTTTTTGAGCTCTATCTCTGAATTGGTAATTTTTTCAATTTGGTTTTCAATTTTTTCGTTTTGGTAGAAATTTGTCAGTATAGACAAAAACTGCTGGGAAAACAAACTAAAAATAGTTTCATGCTTGTCGTTTAGTTTTTCATAAAAGGGAGCCTTTTGATAAGAAACCAACCCTATCAAATAAACTGATATATTTAAAACATTATCATGAGCAGCATGGAATACCGCATCAGAATATTGACTGAGGTAATCCAGTAATTCCAATCGCTTTTGTGAAATGATCATCGATTTTGATTTGCCAACAATTTCCATCAATTTCAGCAAATCTAGAGAAGCCCTATCTTGATCGGTACTTTTTTCAAAATGAAAACCCTCGCTTAAGAAAATATTTTTACCGGTATTGTTTTCAACAATCAAAATTGCTGATGCTTCAACTTCTAATATATCAACAATACCTTCGACAGCCATCGAAAGAAATTCTTCAACTCTATGACTTTTCAAAGCACTGTTGCTGAATTTATTCAATCGCTTATAAAGCACCAACTCATGGTCTAACTTGTCTTGTGCATTGATAAGTTGCTGTTCTATATAAGAAAAACGAGTGACTCGCAATTGTAATTCTTGATAGTCCCTAAGCAAGGTGTTGAAATTATTTTTAACTTTCATAGGGAATGTTTTATCGGTAAATTACATATAATGCTGTGGTGTAATTGTGATAGGTGTTTTTACCTCCTAATTTGGCAAACTCCCCAAAACCATACATTCCTAACCAAGGAGGACAATTGCCATCAGTGGAGAAAGGCGACTGCATTTTGAAGACCAATTCTTCTTTTAAAACTCTATCCGTTAAGAAACGACCTCTTGCCAAGCAATCTGCGTGAAATACTGCAACCGGTTTTTTATGGTGGTTTCGAGTGTTGATATTTTCCACTATTCGGTTCATTTCATTAAAGATAACCTCTTCGTCTCTAACGGTTAGCCATAACTTTGTTCCTTCAACACAAGTTGTTGCGTAGTACATATCATCGCCTTCATGTTTGGTAACCACTCTTAAAATATGGTCATTACCATATTCTTTAGCTAAATCTACCGAAAGTTTTTCTGCCAAGGCGCCAATCGGAATAGTATTGCCGCAATCGGACTTATCATCTAAGCCCAATCGGTTTAAATATTCGCTCCAAGCCGGTTTTCCATTTAATTCTTTGATAATATGTCCTTCTGATTTTGTTACAATCATAGGTTCTCCGATGGCTATAAATCCGTGGGTTGCTTGGGTATCTACTTTCAATGTCGCATCACAAAAACCAATAGCATAGGCACCATGCTCAAAAACTTCATCATTTACTGCTTGATAACTTACATATCCTTTCATATTGTCAGAAGACGTTGCCCCGAAAATGGTAACTTCAGGACCAAAAACCTGTTCAAATGCAGCAATACACAAATCATTGTTGATATCAATTCCCGATCCTAAAAAGTAAATCATGTTAATACCTTCTTTTTGAGAAGCCAGTGAATTGGCTAATTCCAGCGCTTTTTCAAACGAATTATGACCATACAAATTATTGGTTTGGGCCAAAGCATATTCTTTTCCTTTAATAGCCATCAGCGCAATGTCTTTCATAGATTCACTCACGCCTTCTCTTCCTACAACCCCGCAACATGAAGCGGCAACCACATTGGCATGTGGCACTAATTGCTTTGATTCCTGTACAATAGCATTAAAATCATGACCTATCGAAGCGTGAAAAATTAATAAATCAATATCAGCATAATCATTGTCACAAGCGATTTCTAAACATTCGGCCACACCTCTACGGGTATTGACGATTCTTGTTGAAGCAGAGTAAAATTGTAGCATGATAAAAAAAAGTTTAAATGTAAGACTTGGATTTAAAAAACGAGCTTTTTGAGCCGTTGTTTAACAAAATAGAGATTTTAATCAAATTTTAAATTCAAAATACTGTCCAAAAGCAACTAAATTTCGATTAATGGTACCTGCAAACCGTTAAACTAAAAATTAACAATTTCAATGAACGTGATTAAACAAATCTTAATTGTAATAAAAAGCCTAAACATGCCATTTGTCTAAAGATATAAGCATTTAAAAGAGACTAAAATGTCTTTCATCTTATAATTACATTTAAAAATAATCCCAATTCTAAATTTGAAAAAAAAATAAGATTTTAACATTTAAATGAATCAACTCAATCACAACTTGTTCAACCTATTAGATACTGTAGCCCTTCCTACTATTGTATTTACCAATGAACACCAGTGTTGTTTCATAAATCAAAGAGCGCATCAAGTTTTAAAATCTTCTTTGAAATCTATTTCGGTTGACAGCATTAATGGTTTGCTTAGTGATTTAGATTTGAGTGATTTAAAGGTTCCGATAATCGTCAAAAAAAAGATAACAATTGACGATCAAAATACCGCCACCTTTGATTTAAATATTACAAAATATACCAATGGTGAGTCTTATTACATTTGTTCTTTTGCCATAATTTCATCAAAACAAACCTTGAATAAGTTGGAAAAGAAAATGGTTCTGATTCGAAAGAAATTAGGCCTTTTTGATGTTTTTATCAACCACATTAAAGAAGGCGTTTTTGTTTTTGATTTCGACGGAAAGTTGGTTTACACCAACAAAACAGCCGAAAAAATATTCAAAATTTCGAAAGACGAATCGGAGTTAATATACATTTGGGAAGTTTTTAAATACTTCAAAAACAGCATCAGATGGCGAGAAATCTTATTCAAAATTGACAATAAAGACTTTAGCTTTTCAGAGAAAGTAATAAACAAACAACTTTTAATTAAAATTCAAAAGAGAAATTTTGAAGGGGAAGACTATTACTTCCTTATATGTAATGATATCAGTAAAAATCTGAAAGATAAAATCGCCATTAAAGAAAAAAACGCCCAAATTGATTTCTTTCAGAACCACTTCCCGGTTGCTTTATTTCAGTTTCATGTGTTGAAAAACAAGGTGCATTATTTTCACCATGTGAGTCGCTCTTTTTATGATATATTCGGATTTAACATTTTAACGCACTACAAATCATGGTTGTCCAGATTGAATATTCATCCTGAGGATGTTTCTTCTTTTTTAGAGGCAACTCAACAGTCTATTCTGTACAACGAGAATTTTAAATTCACCGGTAGAATGCTACTTAAAGACAAAAGTGTGAAATGGTTTGAAGCTAAAGCAGTTCCCGTACATCAAAACAATAAAATTGTATTCAACGGCATTATTTGGGACATCTCTCAACAAAAGATTGCCGATTTTGAAATCAGAAAAAGACGTGAATTCAATGACTCTGTTCTTTTTAATATCCCGGCTGATGTGGCCGTTTTTGACAAAAACCACAACTATTTATTCATCAACCCTAATGGTATTGCAGATCCTGAATTGAGAAATTGGATGATTGGCAAAAATGATTTTGACTATTGTTTGAAAAAAGGGATTGATACTTCCATGGCACAGAAAAGAGAAGAATATTTTCAAGAAGCCAAGAGAACCGGAAGACAAGTGGAATGGATTGATGAGATTATAAAAAACAATACCACTTATTATGTATTGAGAAGATTCTACCCTTTTTATGTGGAAGGAGAATTTGCTTATATGATTGGATATGGCATTGACATTTCTGATATTAAAAACCTTCAAAACCTACTCTCCAAAACAGAAAAACAGAACAATCTTATTATGCAATCATCTTTGGAAGGTATTGTAATTATAGACATAGATTGTAGTATATCTTTTTGGAATACCAAAGCAGAGAAAATTTTTGGTTGGACTTCGAAAGAAGTTATAGGAAAGAATCTCCCTGAGCTCATTTTACCCAAAAACAACAATTGCTTTAAAATTGAGGATTATTTCAAAAAAATAGAAGATTCAGAACATCCGAATAAAAGTTTGGAAATGTTGGCCATTGATAAAACTAAAAAAATTGTACCTATTGAAATGAGGCTAATTACTGTTGATGATTTAGACTATCAGTCTAAGTACTTTGTATTTATCAGAGACATCAGCAGCCAAAAAGAAAAAGAAGCCGAAATTCAACTGCAAAATGAAATCTTAAAAAGGCAAAATATAGAATTAGAGCAGTTCAATTATATTGCTTCGCATGATTTGCAAGAACCACTTCTGACCATTATAGGGTATTCCAATTTACTTCAGGAAGAGTTTAAGGATCAATTAAATGAAGAAGGAAAACTATTTCTGAACTTTATCAATAATTCCTCTAACAGAATGCGATTTCTGATTTCCGGATTGTTAGAATACAATCGCATCAGTAAAAACAGCGAAATAGAAACGCTTGATTTAAATAAAACCCTCTCTGATGTCACCGAAGATTTATCGGTAACCATAAAAGAAAATAAGGCCGTAATACTGTCTGAAACGCTTCCTACAATTCAATGTTATCCGATATTTATTAGATTACTTTTCCAAAATCTGATTAGCAATTCTCTGAAATTCAGAAAAGAAAATGTAAATCCGATTATTAATATCAACGTTAAGGAAAGGAACGAGTATTGGGAATTTGAAGTCAAGGATAACGGCATTGGAATAGAAGAAAAATATTTTGAACAAATATTTAAAATTTTCCGAAGGCTACACACTACTGAAGAATACAGTGGCTACGGTATAGGACTGGCACACTGTAAAAAAATAGTTGACATTCACAATGGCAGTATTTGGATAAAATCTAATGCGGGCGATGGGGCATCATTCTTTTTTACAATTTCAAAAAAATATTAACTATGACAACAAGCACTATTATATTAATTGATGATGATCTATCGGTAAATTATTTCCACAGAAGACTCATTACGCTACTAAATATACCCGTAGATATACATACTTTTTTTAATGGTAAACAAGCTTTGGAAGAAATTTTAAATGTGAATAAAAATGCCGCTAAAGACCAAAAAGTAGTAATATTTTTAGATTTAAATATGCCTTTGATGAGTGGCTGGGAATTTTTAGAAGAGTTTGATAAACTGAAAAACAAACTTCAAACAACATTTCAAATACACATCATATCTGCTTCTCTAAACCCTGTTGACAAAGAAAGAGCCGAACAAAATCCGCTGGTGAACAGTTATATCGGAAAGCCTTTATCTAAAGAAACTTTAATGAATTGTATTTAATGGAAAAAAAGATGCCTCTATTTTTTAAAAAGCCCAAAAACTTTTTATATATAAATTAATCAAACACAAAGCCTATTATTTTTACTTCTGCCGATGCTCATTTAAACCAACCTGCATTGTTTTAATAAAAGAGCAATATCATTTGTGTTTTTTTTCTTAAAAAAATACGATTCTTACATCAAAATTCAAAAATTATCACTCCGAATAGTCCATAGTATATCTGCTTTTTATTAGCTTTGGGCAAATAAAAAACCAAAATGGAAGACAATTTTTTTCTCATCAGTATAATAGTGGTAATTGCCATAAACTTTATTGTCTATTTTATTATTAAAAACCAAAAAAAAGAACGTGAATTAAGAAGCTACTTTAAAAAAGGGCTAAAAAAACATAAAAAGGAATAATCTGATTATTTATAAATTGCAAAAGGCACGATTTCTCGTGCCTTTTGTATTTAACTCTATAAATAAATTTTTAATAAGCTATCAATTCTAATAAAGCGGCTTCAAAGCGATTTTTAGGCAAATATTGATCTTCCAAAGCTTTAACAAACGGAATAGCGGTTTCCAAACTACCTACTCTTCGCACCGGTGCATCTAAATGCTCAAAACATTGCTCCATAATCATAGCGGAGATATCACTTGCCACACCACCAAATAAAGTGTCTTCTTGCAGAATAATTACTTTTCCGGTCTTTTTAACCGATGCAAAAATAGTTTCGGTATCCAAAGGTTGTAACGTACGCAAATCGATTAAATCGGCACTGATTGTTTCGTGTTTGCTCAATGTTTCTAAAGCCCAATGTACTCCGGCTCCAAAAGAAATAATGGTTACTTGCCCACCTTCTTTCAACAAAGCGGCTTTGCCGAAAGGAATGGTATAATAATCTGTCGGAACGTCTTGGTAAACCGAACGGTACAATTGCTTGTGCTCAAAAAACATTACCGGATTCGGATCGTTAATAGCCGTGTTCAACAAACCTTTTGCATCATACGGAAATGCGGGATAAACTACTTTCAGTCCGGGTGTTTTGGTAAACCAAGCTTCATTGGTTTGCGAGTGAAACGGACCGGCCTGAGTGCCGCCGCCACAAGGCATTCGCACCACTACATCGGCTTTTTCGTTCCAACGGTAATGCTGTTTGGCCAAAAGATTTACGATAGGATTGAATCCTGTGGAAACAAAATCAGCAAACTGCATTTCAACCACTGCTTTATGTCCGTTGATTGACAAGCCATTGGCAGCAGAAACTACCGCGCTTTCACAAATTGGTGTGTTACGTACTCTTTCTTTGCCAAACTGCTCCACAAAACCATCGGTGATTTTAAAAGCACCACCGTATTCGGCTATATCTTGCCCCATAATCACCAAGTTATCATGACGTTCCATCGATTGACGCAAAGCATTGGAAATGGCATCAACCACACGAATGTTTTCCAAAGTATCACCCGGATTTACCGCTTCAAACTCGTAAGGCTCATACATGTCATTCAGCTCTTCCGCCAAATCAGCTTCACATTCGGGTTCGGCCACTGTAATAGCCCAATGCTCATCAATTTCAGTTTTGATATTGGCTTTAAATTCGGCATCCATTGCTTCTGAAAGCACGCTAACCGTCATTAAATAATCTCTGTAATTGGAAATAGGATCTTTAATCGCCCACATATCCATTAACTCC
>NZ_CAMLRU010000144.1 GCF_946482535.1 uncultured Flavobacterium sp. | reverse complement strand
CGGCTTGGTTTTGGGCAAAATAGCCCAACTGCACGTTATGACCCATTTTTATCGAACCTTCGTATTTGAATTCGTTAACAATGGCTTTGATAAAAGTTGATTTTCCTTGACCATTCTGACCTACGAATGCAATCTTGCTGCCGCGTTCTACTAAAAGTGAAATGTCTTTCAAAATCACTTTATCGCCATAGGCTTTGGTGACATGCTCGGCTTCAATCACTACGCGACCCGGAGTTTGCGAAACCGGAAACGAAATATTCATCACCGAATTGTCATCTTCATCGACTTCAATGCGCTCTACTTTGTCTAATTTTTTAATCAACGATTGCGCCATAGAAGCTTTAGAGGCTTTAGCACGGAACTTTTCAATTAACTTTTCGGTTTCTTCTATCTTCTTGGCTTGATTTTTTTGGGTGGCCAATTGCTTTTCACGGATTTCCTCACGCAACACCAAATATTGAGAATACGGCTTGTTGAAATCATAGGCTTTGCCCAAGGAAATCTCAATCGTTCGGTTGGTCACATTGTCCAAAAACATTTTATCGTGCGAAACGATGACAACCACACCCGGAAAGTTTCTCAAAAATCCTTCTAACCAAATAATACTTTCGATATCCAAGTGATTCGTTGGCTCATCCAGCAAAAGAATATCGTTGGACTGCAATAACAATTTGGCCAATTCTATACGCATTCTCCATCCGCCCGAAAAAGTATCGGTTTGGTTGTTAAAATCTTCTCTTTTAAAACCTAAACCTAAGAGAATTTTTTCGGTATCGCCTACATAATTATAACCACCTAATATTTCATAATGATGCGTTACATCGCTCAACTGTTCAATTAAATCCGAGTAACTTTGGCTTTCATAATCGGTGCGAGTGGCCAATTGGTGGTTGATTTCATCAATTTTTAACTCGGCTCTTTTAATTTCTTCAAACGCCTGATACGCTTCTTCTAAAACCGTTCTGCCTCTTTCAAAATCAATATCCTGACGAAGAAAACCAATTTTTACTTCTTTCTCCGTGGCAATTTGACCGCTGTCGGGTTTGAAATCACCGGCTAATATTTTGAGCATCGTCGATTTCCCGGCACCGTTTTTCCCCACCAATCCTACTCTGTCACCCGAACCCAATCGAAAAGTCACCTCTTCAAAAAGATATGTACCACCAAAAGAAACCGATAAATTGTGTATGTTTAACATAATGATTTGTTACAAAAGTTACAGGGTAAAAGATGGCAATAAAGTACCTTTGTAAACCCAAAGCTAAAGTGCTTAAACTAATAAAATTAAAATTTTTGCAAATGTTAAAAAAAGGATCCAAACTAAATAGCATTTTAACAGGAAGTTGTCCGAAATGTCAAGAAGAAAGCATGTATGTTGACCCAAACCCCTACAATCTGAAAAATATCTACCACATGCACGAAAATTGCAGCCATTGCGGACTACATTATCAAATAGAACCTTCCTTTTTTTATGGTGCTATGTATGTCAGTTATGCTTTGACGGTAGCCATTGGTGTTGCGGCTTTTATTATTGCCAAAGTCTTTATCGGCCTAGACCTTATCGCTTCCTTTGTAGCCATCATAGTCGCCCTAATTGCATTGATGCCCATAACCGCCAGACTGGCTCGAAACATCTACATCAATATTTTTGTGCATTACGATAAGAATGCGGTTAAGAAGTAATATACCGCTTAACATCTACACTCTTCTCCAAGGCCTTTCCATGCTCAATATGATCGTATAAGTCAATCGCCATAGCAGGCGCCAGCATCACACCACGCGTACCAAGACCATTAAGAATATGAAGATTGTGATGCAAATGATGCGAACCCAAAAGCGGTCTTCTGTCTTTCACCGTTGGCCGCACTCCCGCAAAATGATCCATGATTTCAAAATCACAAGTCAGGATTTCTTTGATTCTATCAATAAGTTCTTGTCGGCCCTCAGCCGTTGGTGTAGCAGTTTTGTCTTCCCAATTGTAAGTAGCCCCCACTTTAAACAAATCATTACCCAAAGGCAAAATAAAGACACTAGTATTCACAATCACATCCAAATCTAAATAGGGCGCTTTAATGATAAATAATTCACCTTTGGTACCATCAAGCGGCAAATGCTTAAAAAAAGGATTAGCGTGCATCCCAAAGCCTTCCGCAAAGACAATATGCTTGGCCTTCAAATGATGGTAACTCAAATGGTCGTCAAAAAAACCGATGTCCTCATGAACAAAAGCTTCTTCCACCAACAATGCCAAACCTTTCAAGTAAGCGTGATATTGATTTAATAAAGATACGGTATCCACATAACCCGTATGCAAAACCTCACCATACCCAAAAGGAGAATCAATGCCACTAACTTGTTTGTGAATAATCTCCGTAGAAAGAAAAGGCGCCAAAGCAGGCTTATCCGAAGCGGCAAACCAATTGTTCTGTTCCTCTACAGAAAAAAACTTGCGATAAATAGGGATTTTAAAATCAACTTGGGTGTTAAGTTTGGCTTCAATCCTTTGATAAAATACCTTGGCCAAAGCCAATTGTTCATTGGCATTCCAAACCTGACTAAATCTTTTTAAAATCACAGGATTATACAAACCACCGGCAATCTTAGAGGAGTTTTGCGAATGATTGTCAAAAACCACAAAGGTCTTATGGTTTTGCAAAAGGGTTTCTGCAAAAGCAATACCGGCCAAACCTGAACCTACAATGATATAATCAAGCATAATGATAAACTAAAAAAAACTCTCACCGTAAAGATGAGAGTTTTTATATTGTAATAGAAATTATTTCTTAGTAATTCCACATATCCGATTCGAAACTGCGAATCTTTTCTTTGATACGCTCAGCTTCCAAAAGTTGCATTTGGGAATTGTCTTTCATGTATTGTTGAATTTCACGGTCACCATAAACGTTCTCTTCTTTGTAAATTTCACCGTTAAACCTACGGGAATTCAACAAGTGGTCAAACGTAATCGGCATCGCTGAATTCTTATCATTGAAAGCTTTAGCCTCGTGCAAAATATCTCTGACAGCAGGAAAATAAACCCAGAATAAATCAATAACATCAGCATTATCATTACCGGCATCTCTAGCCTCCGGAGTTACCGGACAAAGCGCCAATAATCTGTATTTTAACTCCCCTTGACGTTTGTCAAAATACCAATAGCCTTTAATTTTATATCCTGAAATATAGCTGGCATCCAATTCTTTCTTGTTAATGAATTGTGGATCCAAAACTTTTTTCCCTGATTTATATTCATCGTAGTAATTATTGATTTCATCTTTACCTGCTTCAATGGTATCTATATAGGTAAATGAAGATTCCATATCCTTGAAAGTTTTCTTAGTATTGAAATAATCATCTACATAAACTTCCGTGATTTTTCCGTTTTTGATATTTTTTACCAAAACATCAAATAATGAACGTCTTTCTTTACCCACAAAAGCAGTATCAATAGGATAATACAAAGGAAAATTAATTCTTTCATCAACATCCACAAACTCCCATATCGTTTTACCCATCAATACATCTCTATCATGAACATAACCATAAGGTAATGGCTTATCATTGTCAGAAATTAACTGAGCAGGCGTTTTCTTTCCAATCTCATCCGGAGTTTTGGAATTCAACAAATTTGACTGAGCAAAAGTTGAAGCGCTGATTGCTACTGCAAAAACTACTGATAAAAGATTTTTAATTTTCATAATGATTATAATATAAGTTATTTAAGTAGGTTTCTATCAACTTAAATTATTGTATTTCGTAAATTACAGGTGCGGCTGTTTTGATTTCAATTTTAGCATCATTTCCAACAATTTTAGATTTGATATCAAAAATTGAGATTTGATCACCTTTTGAAGCTCTTTGTAATGCCGCTTTACATTGTGCATTAACTCTGTTTCCGCTAACAATTACGGCAGCTTGACCAGGAACTTTGAAACTGAAACGAGTCACTTCAAAATTTAAGTCATACAAGAAATCTTGTAATACTGCAGAAATTTGAGAAACTTCCAAACGAGATTTAGCACCTTTGATGATTCCAACTTGACCGGCAATAGCACCGGCAGGAGCAGGGATATTTTTGATTCTGAATACTTTTTTATCAGAAACTGTTTTACCGTCAGACATTTTACCATTGGCTGTAATTACAACTTCAGTTCCTGAACCAGGATTTAAGTTGTATTTACCTTTACCTAAAGAAGTTAATCCAGGAGCAGAAGCTGTCACATTGTTATCAGCAATACCGGCAAATGAAATTGTCATTGGGTTTGGTAATCCGCGGTAAACTACGTTCATTTTATCAGCAGCAATATTCGCTGAATTTGGACGAGGTACTACCACATATTTTCCTTCGAATTTCAATGGCACCGGTTTACCGTCTTCCATGAAAGAGAAAGTACCGTTGATGGTTTTTTCTCCAACACCACCGGCAGTCATCGAGATAACCGCTTGACCATTTTCGATTTTACCAGGACCTGAGAAACTAGTCGGTACTGTGTTAGCATCATATTTACCTAATACTACTTTACCTTTTACAGTTTCACCTTCGAAGAATACGTTTTTCTCTAAAACTACCATAGCTTGGAAGTTTTTCAAAGATGCAGCTTGAGCGATAGTGTTACCAATTAAAGCGTTATAGATATCTTGCTCAGTAGCCTGAACATCATTTTGCATACTAGTCAACTTAGCGATAGAAGCAATTGCAGGAAATCCTTCGAAGTGGTAAGACAAGTACTTTTTAGAAACACCGTCTTTATCTTTTACATCGCCTAAATTGAATTTTTCGTTGATTTTGTTAACGATGATTTGGTATTTCACATCATTACCAAAAACTGCGGTGATATCTTTTTTATACTTTTCAATTTTACCGATAATTTCATTTCCTTTTGCGGAATATCTGTCACCTTCAAACCAATTTTCATCGATGTAACCACCTTTGTCCATGGCTTCGTATGGTAATTTCCCGTTTTCTTCTCTATCAAATTCTTTAGAAACATCAGTCTTTATGGCTCCTAAGTAGTCATAAAGTTCTTTTGAAATTGCTTTAACTTGATTAGCTTTATCTAAAGGACCTTTAAAACGGGTCGGATCATCTTCAGCTTTTTGCTCTAAAGTTCCTAATAAACTGGTATTGTATTCTTCAGAGAATTTATTTACGCCTTCAAATTTTTCGTTCATCAAACCAAAGGCCGTCAAAACTTCTTTTGACATGTTTAATGCCAACATCGCGATGAAAACCAAGTACATTAGGTTAATCATCTTCTGTCTAGGGGTTAGTTTTCCTCCTGCCATTTTTTCTAATTAGTTATTGTTTTGTTAATAAAAATATAGTTCAAAAACTAATTATCCTTTGTTACTCATAGCAGATAACATTCCACCGTATACATTGTTTAATGTAGACAAGTTAGAAGTTAAAGATTGCATTTGATCTTTTAATTTAAGGTTGTTTTCAGCAACTTCATCATTGATTTTTGCATTTCTCTCAGCACTTTGTAATTGTACTTGGTACAAACCATTCAAAGTTTCTAATTGAGTAGCTGCTTTAGTCATTTCTTCAGCGTATTTTTTAGTAGAAGCTACAGAGTCAACTGTTGGAGAAATAGCTTTAGCTGCTCCTTCAAAATTTTTGATGCTGTTTCCTAAGCTTTCCATCAATTGACCATCGATTTTAGCTTCTTTCAACATAGCGTCTAATTTTTGAGATAACAAACCTTGAGCATCTTTCGGATCTTCTTTTTTACCTTTTTCTTTTGCTTCACCTCCGGCTAATTCCGGATAAACCAATGACCAATCTAATTCTTTATCTACCGGGTCAAAAGCCGATAAACCGAAGATTAATGCCTCAACTGAAAGTCCAACAATAAGCATTAAACTTGCTCCAGTCCAGTGTTGTATTTTAAATAGTGCTCCAACGATTACTACCGCCGCTCCCATACCGTAAGCGAAATTCATTGCTTTTTTGCTTAATAATGCCATAATAATAAAAATTTTTAGTTAGTTAAGTTAAATATAATTAAGTTGGTTTTTGAAATTACTTTCTAGGTGCCTTACCGTTTTTAGTTACTTGAGTTCCCATGTAATCTTGTACCGTTCTGAAACCAATATAACTTCTTGCCGTATCAGCGTATTCAAAATCTCTGGTTCCTACTTGCAAAAAGTAAGACACGTCTTTCCATGAACCACCACGAACTACTTTTCTCATGTTTTTAGAATCCCCTACTGTAGGGTTCATTGTAGAAACATATTCGTAAGCTGCTGCGTCATAAGAAGAATCCGTCCACTCTGCCACGTTACCGGACATATTGTATAAGTTGTATCCGTTTGGCTCGTATGACTTAGCTTCTACAGTGTATAAAGCTTGGTCTGCCGCATAATCTCCTCTGTTTGGTTTGAAGTTAGCTAAGAAACAACCTCTATCGTTTTTAGCATAAGGACCACCCCAAGGATAAGTCCCTGATTCCAGTCCGCCTCTGGCAGCATATTCCCATTCTGCCTCTGTAGGCAATCTGAATGCATTAATTAAATCCGGTCTGTTCTTTTTCTTTTTAGATTTGATGTAAGCATTTTTGTTTAAGGTTCTCCATGCACAAAACGCTTTAGCTTGTTTCCAGGTCACTCCAACTACAGGGTATTCTCCGTAAGCTTGATGCCAGAAATAATCATTGTGCATTGGCTCGTTGTAGGAATAAGCAAAGTCTTTAATCCAAACAGTGGTATCAGGATAAACCTCTTGTTGCTCTGTTCTGATAAATGAACTTCTTTTACCAACTTTGGCTTTAGCTGCAGCTTGGATATCCATCCAAGAATATCTGAACTTTAATTTTCTCACATCAATAGTTCTTAAACCATTGAATGATTCAGCAACCGGTAAATACATAGTATCCATAACTTCTGAATAATATTCATCCGGATATTTGCTGGTATCTTTGATAAGTTTAATTTTCTTATTTAATCTTCTACCTGCATAAGGATCATCATCAGTCCCAACACTGTAATAATTCTCATAC
>NZ_CAMLRU010000143.1 GCF_946482535.1 uncultured Flavobacterium sp. | reverse complement strand
ATTTTCAGCCAATTCTGTTTTAGTCAAGGTTACCGATTCTCCGTTAGGGGTAATATTGCCACCGTCATAATCGGCTAAATTCACCGTATAAGTATCAGCGGCCAATAAGGTTCGGTAATTATCTATAGTCAAAGGAGTACCGTTGATGGCATAAAAAATATCGCCTCGACTTATTGGTTTGTTGGCAGCATCTGAGTTGGGGATGATATAGCGTACCCAACCGTAAATATCGGTCGTGCTGCCCGATTTGTAACGCAAACCATAATCCATACCGTTGTTCAAGGTATTTCCCGAAAGCAATCCTTCTAAAACATCGTAATCGCTGTAAATGACACTGAAACGGTCTATGGCATTGTCAACACGCAAAGCATTAAAAAGCACTGTCGGATCGTCAAATCCTTCTAAAAATTCATTCAACTCACTCTGAGAAGCAAAACGGTCATCGGCCAAATCCGGGACATCTTCTTGCCACAAATAGTACAAATTCATACCCTTCCATACAAAATCATTAATCTGCAAACCACTCGGAACCGGATTGTCATCTCTGTCTTCACAAGCCAAAGGAACTGTAAAAAGGAATAGCAATAAAACGCATTTCAATAAATTCTTCATAGCAGTTTTTTCTTTTAATAAACGTAAATTTACTAAGTTTAGATTAATAATAGAAATTTGTTTGTAACAAATAAAATGTTGGTTCGTCTGGACCATATAACCAATAGCTAAGAAAAGTTTCAATGAACCAAAAAGAGTTTATGCAACTGGTCAATCCCTTTAAGGATAAAATCTTCCGAATGGCGAAGCGGTTGCTCGTTAGCACGGAAGAAGCCGAAGACGCAACTCAGGAAGTTTTGGTGAAATTATGGAACAAGAATGAAAGTCTGGACGAATACAAAAGTGTTGAAGCTGTGGCCATGACGATGACTAAAAATTATTGTTTAGACCAGCTGAAGTCGAAACGTGCCTCCAACATGAAAATTGTGCACAACAACTTCACCGATCGTGAAGCCGGTGTTCAGCAAAAAGTAGAAGACCGAGATACTTGGAATTGGGTAGAAAAAATTATGAACGACTTGCCCGAACAACAAAAACTGATTGTTCAAATGCGCGACATTGAGGAAATGGAGTTTCAAGAAATAGGCAAGATATTAGAAATGAATGAGTCAGCGATTCGCACCGCTTTGTCAAGAGCAAGAAAAACGATAAGAGAAACCATGATAAAAACACACCATTATGGCATTGGATAGAATAGAAAAATTATTAGAAAAATACTTCGAAGCAGAAACCACTATAGCCGAAGAAAAAGAGTTAAAGGCCTATTTTTCTTCTGATCATGTTGCTCCGCCTTTAGAGCAATACAAACCTATATTTGGTTATGTTACCCAAGCAAAACAAGAACAGTTTACCGCAACGATTCCATTAAACACTAAGAAGCGCAAAAGCGCAGTTTGGTTATCATTTGCTGCATCTGCGGCAGTTTTACTCGGCGTTGGTTTGTTTACTTTGAATCATTATAATCAACCTGTATCAGAAGATTTAGGAACTTATGATGATCCGGAAGTGGCTTTCAGAGAAACCCAAAAAGCTTTGGCTTTGATTTCTGAAAGTGTAAACAAAGGCATCGGAAGTATGAGCTATATCAATGAATACGAACAATCAAAAAACAAAATTTTTAAATAAAAAAATCAAGAAATCATGAAGAATTTAATTTTAACCTTAGTATTATTAATATCGGCAAATACGATTATGGCACAATCGGTTTTTGACAAGTTTGAAGACCAAGAAAAAATCAAAGCCGTAATTGTCAATAAGAAAATGTTCTCCTTGTTGAGTAAAATGGAGGTCAAAGACAAAGAAACCCAACAATATGTCAACTTAATAAAAAAATTAGACAATCTTAAAGTGTTTGTTACCAATAGCGATTTAAAAGCAGGCGAAATGAAAGCGACTGCCGATAAATACCTAAAATCTTCTTCTATGGAAGAGTTAATGCGTGTGAACGAAGGCGGAAAGAGCGTGAAAATTTATGTAAAATCGGGCGCTACAGATTCTCAAGTAAAGGAATTATTGATGTTTATTGACGGAAGCGGAAAAGAAGAAACGGTCTTAATGTCGTTAACCGGAGATTTTGACTTGAATGAGCTTTCCGTATTGACAGAAAAAATGAGTTTGCCGGGTGGAGATGATTTGAAAAAAGCGTCTAAAGGGAACAAAGGTTCAAAAGGCCCTAAAGGCTCTAAATAGCTAAAAATGAGACTAGTATATTTCATCGCAATGTTGGCTTCGCTGTTGCTGTTGGGTTGCAATAGCGAACCCAGTCTTCAAAAATATTTTGTAGAGAATTCCGAGAAGAAAGACTTTATGGTTTTAGACATATCTCCGAGTATCATTAATTTAGATAAAGCCAAGTTAACCCCGGAACAAAAAACCGCTTTGGAATCTTTTGATAAGATGAATATTTTAGCTTTCAAACTGGATGGTAAAAACAAAGCCTTATACCAAACCGAGAGCCAAAAGCTGAGTAAGATATTGAAAGGGCAAGACTACCAACAACTAATGAAAATTGGGGAAGGAAACGATGCTGCTTCCATCAGTTTTGTAGGAGATGAAGATGATATCGATGAATTTATCTTATTTGCCAAAAGAGAAGAAAACGGTTTTGCTGTGGTCAGAATCTTAGGAGATGATATGAATCCGAATAACATCATGAACATGTTGTCTATCCTCAAAAATGCCAACATCGACATGGAGCAATTAAAACCTTTGGAAGGTTTAATAAAATAAGAAAGTCCCTTTAGGGACTTTTTTTATGCTTGAGGTCGAAATTGATACGGCCTTATTTTTTAAAATATTTTAAAGGAACTACCAACATTCCGAAACATTCTCCGTCTTCTTTGCCAAGGTGTTTATGGTGCATTTTATGCGCTCTTCTGACTGCCTTTGCATAGCGATTGTTGGCATTTCTGAACAATTTAAATCTTTGGTGTATAAAGATGTCATGCACCGTAAAATAAGCCAAACCATAAGCAAATATACCTAAGCCTATCGCCAATCCGATTTCAAGGATGTCATTTTGCCAAAGCAAAAAGAAACCAACACTAACCACGGCGTAAAAAATAAAAAAAGCATCATTGCGCTCAAACCAAGAATCGTGGTCTTTTTTGTGGTGATCGGCATGTAAGCTCCAAAGAAATCCGTGCATGATATATTTGTGACTGAACCAGGCCATAAATTCCATGATGCAAAAAGTGGCTATAAAAACTAAAATGTGTAGCAACATAATCTTATAATAAGTTTAAACGATAATTTACATAGCATTTGGCCAGAAGCCCGAATTTCTCATAGTCAGGGACACGAATTCGGGTGTTTTTGATTTCCATCGAAGGCGTTTTCTTCAATTTAGAAAGCAATTTTTTATAATAGACATAAGCGGTATAAACGCCAAATTTAGCTTCAAGAGGTAACTTTAAAATTCCTTGGAATCCGGCTTCAAAATCGGCTTCAATTTCTTTGATGATTTCATTTTTGGAATGTTCATCCAGTTTAGACAAGTCGGTATTGGGAAAGTAAGTTCTGTTTAAATCTTCGTAATCGGCTTTCAAATCGCGAAGAAAATTCACCTTTTGAAAAGCAGAACCCAATCTCATGGCAGCATGTTCCAAATCATTGAACTTTTTAACATCGCCATTGACAAACACTTTGAGACACATTAAGCCCACAACATCAGCGGAACCATAGATGTATTCGTTGTATTCTTCATACGATTTATATTGGGTTTTGTGCAAGTCCAGTTTCATACTTTTCATAAAAGCCGCAATCATGGTCTGCGGGATATTATATTTGTGAACGGTATGTTGAAATGAATTTAACACGGGATTCAAACTGATTTTGTTTTCCAATGCATTGGCCAAATCCTTTTCAAATTGTTCAAAGAGCACTTCTTTATTGTAATCATGAAAAGTGTCCACAATTTCGTCGGCAAAGCGAACAAATCCGTAAATGTTATAAATGTCTTGTCGAATGCTGGGTGCCAACATCTTTACGGCAGCCGAAAAAGAAGTGCTGTAAGACTTTGTCACATTTCTGCTGCAATCAAATGATACGGTGTCAAAAATTGATTTCATAAATACAATAATTATAGATTTTTTTTGGCAATAAGTTCGGCAACCAGTTTTCCTGAAATCAGTGAAGGCGGAACGCCGGGTCCGGGTACAGTTAATTGTCCGGTAAAATAGAGATTTTTAACTTTTTTACTTTTCAATTTGGGTCTTAAAAAAGCGGTTTGCAATAGCGTATTGGCTAAGCCATATGCATTCCCTTTATATGAATTGTAATCTTTGATGAAATCATTAACACAAAATGATTCTTTAAAGATAACACTATTTTTTACTGTTTGTTGTGTCAGCTGCTCAAAGCGTGTCATTATTTTTTCAAAATACAATGCTCTCAATTCAGGAGTGTCTTCCAGGCCGGGCGCAATCGGTATTAAAAATATTCCGGCTTCTTTCCCTACAGGAGCGGCATCTTCATCTGTTTTTGAGGGAAAGCTGGCATAAAACAAAGGTTCCTTCGGCCATTGAGGCAAATCATAAATATCGTGGGCATGTACATCAAAATCAACATCAAAAAACAAAGAATGGTGTTCTGTATTTTCTATTTTTTTGTCAAAACCAACATAAAACAGCAGGGAAGAAGGAGCAAAAGTTCGTTTTTCCCAATATTTTTCTGAGTAAGCTCTGTATTTTTTATCCAATAAAGTTTCCGAATGGTGGTAATCGGCACCACTTAAAATGATGTCGCCTTTTACCACAGCACCATTAACAACAATACCGGTGGCAGCACCGTTGTCAACGATAATTTTTTCTACATTGGCATTGGTATGAATTACTACACCCAACTCTCGAGCTAATTTTTCCATAGCCAAAATAACGCTGTACATTCCTTTTTTAGGATGCCAAGTACCCAAACCAAAATCGGCAAAGTTCATAAAACTATAGAACGATGGCGTGTCAGAAGGCTTAGCTCCAAGGAAAAGTACGGGAAATTCAAGTATTTGGATTAGTTTGGTGTTGGTAAATCTGCGGCGAATGTCTTTGGAGATATTGCCGAAAAACTGATTGACCTTTTTTGCGGTTTCCAAAGTAACCAATTCTAAAGGTGAAACACCCGGACGATAAACCAAATCTTTGATGGCAATGTCGTAATTACTTTGGGCTTCTTTCATAAAATCGGCCAACTTTTTTCCGCTTCCTTTCTCGATAGATTCAAAAGTCTCAATGATTTGAGGAAGATTATCCGCTATTGTCACAAAATCTTTCACGCCAAAATAGACTTGATAGGCGGGAGCAAGTTTGATTAATTCATAATAGTCAGAAGGTTTTTTGCCAAAATCAGCAAAGAACCTTTCGAATACATCAGGCATCCAATACCAAGTAGGACCAATGTCAAAAGTAAAGCCGTCTTTCTTGAGTTGACGAGCTCTACCGCCGATAGTAGCATTTTTTTCATACACCACAACGTCATGCCCTTGTTGCGCAAGATAACTTGCCGCCGCTAGTGACGAAAATCCCGAACCGATTATTTTAATTTCTTTTTTCATATTTTGTTTAACAAAAATAATAAAAAGTTAAACAATAAAAAAAGATTTCTTTATATAAATTCAACTAATTCTTTGATGGAGCTAAATGTAGTTATTTTTTCAGTGATCATTTTGGCATCAATATTTTCAGTCATTCTGCCAATCAACCATAAATTGGAAGTCTCATCCAATATCTCTTGCTTTAAGGTATTAATGTAATTATTAACTTCATCTTTATTAGGCTCAACAGTCATGTAACAAACATATGTAATATTGTCAAAGTGTTTCTTCATGTGTTTTAAACTATCTAAGGGTACGCTTTCTCCTAAATAGATAGTCTTGTAACCTAAATTCAAAACTTCATAATTTAAATACATCAATCCAAGTTCATGAATTTCATTCATTGGTAAATACAATACAAAAACCCTATCAGAATTGGTAGGTTCTTGTGTTTGAAGTTTTTCTGTATTGGTTAACAGTTTTTGCTTTATGAGATAAGATAGAAAATGCTCATGAGCCGGAGTAATGGTGTCTGTTTGCCATAGCAGTCCTAATTCTTGAATTAAAGGAATAAAAACATCATAAAAAATTTCTCTAAATGACTTTTCGGAAAGTAATTTGTTATAGGTTGAAAAGAAAAGGGATTGGTCAAAATTCATCATAGACATTTTGAAAGCACTTATCGCATGATGCTTAGCACTCTTTTCGGATATGATTTCGTTTACCAATTGTGGAATTCTTTCTTTAGAAAGCTTTGAGATCTTAGATATTTTATAGCCGTAGTTGTGCAATAAAGTAATGTTCAAAAGCTTCTGCAGGTTGCTTAAATCATACAACCTGATATTGGTTTCTGTACGCATAGGTTCAAGTATGCCGTACCTTTTTTCCCAAATTCGAATGGTATGTGCTTTAATTCCCGAAAGGTTTTCCAAATCTTTTATACTAAAGACACTCTTAACATTGTTCATCTTTTAATCAAATTAGTTAAACAAAATTAGCAAAATAACTTTATCAATGTCTTTTTTTGAAATAAACTTTTTAAAAAAATGATAATACTCAGTGAAATAGGTCTTTTTTGATGATAACAAATAGATTAGTCTTGTTTTTTCCCACAAAGCTCAATTTAAAGTATTCATTCGTGACCACGATCAGATTGCTTCGCGTTCTTCAAAGCTCCGCTTTGAGAATCCTTTAAACAAAAAAAACACTCAAGCGAGCTTGGTGTTTTTTTTAATTTAAAGTATTCATTCGTGACCACGATCAGATTCGAACTGACACGTCTTGCGACACCACCCCCTCAAGATGGCGAGTCTACCAATTTCTCCACGTGGCCTAAAACAAAAAAAGTCAAACAATGTTGTTCGACTTTTTGTGACCCGACTGGGGCTCGAACCCAGGACCCCAACATTAAAAGTGTTGTGCTCTA
>NZ_CAMLRU010000142.1 GCF_946482535.1 uncultured Flavobacterium sp. | reverse complement strand
GAGCCAACCCTCATAAGAAGCGACTTTCATCACATCATGACCTTCCCATAATCCATCTGCATCGCGAAAGGTTTTGACACCGCTTTCAGCAGAAATTCCGGCGCCGGTTAAAACGACAAGTTTTTTCATGAAACAAAAATATCTATAAAAAATAAATCCGGAAGCATTGATTTAAAAGCTTCAATCAAGGATATAAGCAAAATATTGTTAATAATTATTTTGAAATCAAATCAAAGGATTTTCTCATTTTAATAATTTAGTTCACAAGTTAATGTAATATCTCACTAAAAACCAATACAATACTATGAAAAAAATATTTTTCAGATTCTTTTTCATCTACTTTATTCTGACCACAGCGATTTGGCAAATTTTAGAATTTATACCCGGTCTAAATTTTATCACTTCAGCCATTAACGATGTTTTTGTACCCTTAGTTACTTTTTGTAATGACCATCTTTTTCATGTGAAAGACAAACTCAATATCGAAGGCGGCGGCAGTGGTGACACCTCTTATGCTTGGGCTTATTTTTATACTAGTATATTGATTGCTGTACTAGGTTCGTTATTGTGGAGCGTTTAAGAGAGAAAACCAAGAGATTACCAAAAATTAGATTGGACATTACGGAATGTATTGCGCTACTATATTGTAATCGTTGCCCTTTTGTATGGCACCGTCAAGCTGTTTGCTGCCCAAATGCCGGAACCGAATCTCAGTCAATTGGCTACGCCATTGGGTGATTATCTACCTATGCGATTCAGTTGGATGTTCTTTGGATATTCTGAACCTTATCAAATTTTCAGTGGTGTTATGGAAATGATAGTAGCCCTTCTTTTGCTTTACAGAAGAACCATAAGCATGGGACTTTTGTTGGCCTTTGGAGTTTTCCTCAACGTGTTCATCCTGAATTTGTGTTTTGACATACCGGTAAAATTGTTTTCAATGCAGATAGTCATTTCTTGTTTGTATTTGATTTTGGCCGACGCTGAGCATTATTTGAACTTTTTGCTTCGAAATCGGGCCACCAATAAGTTGACTTCCTATGATTTTACTTTGACCAAAAAATATTTAAAAATTTCTCGAATTGTTTTCAAATTACTGATAGTCTTAGTTTTTGGCTTTTTTTCCCTATTCGAAATTTGGAATTGGAGACAAGAATTTGGAAAACCAAAAATTCAAAAGCCGATAAATCCCGGTATGTATTATGTAACAAAATTCAAAAAGAATAACATTGACGTACCGATTGTATTGACAGATGATAAAATCTGGAAGGACATTATTTTCCAGGATGATGGTCAAGGAAGTATTCAAACTACCGATACTATTTTGGCACAAAATTACAACAGAGGTTATTTCTCATACCAAGTCAAGTCCAAAGAAAAAAAATTGGTTTTCGTCTCTCCTTGGGATGAAAAAAAGGTGCTCTTTGAATTGCAATACAAAGTGACCGGAAGCAAAACATTGGAACTCTTTGGTAAAATCAAAAAAGACAGCGTGGTATTTGAGTTGGAAAAAGCAGACCGCAAATTTCAATTATCTGAAAAACAATTCCATTGGATATCGGAATCCAATCGTTGATGGCGGATGGTTCTAAATTACTATTTTTGTCACAAATTTTAAAGTATGGTAGATTTAGAATATCTGAAATATTTGGAAGACTTTTTAACCGATAGTCGCAAAGAACGGTTTTTAGAAGTATTAGCCAATCGCACTAATCATTTTACCATTGCCTTAGAAGATGTTTACCAATTGCACAATACCAGCGCCGTGATGCGCAGTTGTGAAGTATTCGGAATTCAGGAATTGCATGTGGTCGAACAAAAATTCGGCAAACGAATAGACACTCAAATTGCCATGGGCGCTCAAAAATGGGTCGACATCAATCGGTTCAACACTATGCAAAATTGTATGGATGCTTTACGAGAAAAAGGATACCAAATCATTGCTACAACGCCACACAACGATTCGTGTATGTTGCATGAGTTTGACATTACCCAAAAAAGCGCCATATTCTTTGGTACAGAAAAAGAAGGTTTGTCACAAGAAGTCATAGACCAAGCTGATGGCTACCTAAAAATTCCGATGGTTGGTTTTACCGAAAGCCTTAACATCTCCGTTTCGGCGGCGATTATCATTCAGGACATCACTACTCGCCTACGCCAATCTGAAGTAAATTGGAAACTGACTGAAGAAGAAATCTTAGAGAAACGTGTGGCTTGGGCTAAAAACTCTATCAAAGACATCAAGCGAATTGAAGAGCGCTACTACAGTGAGAAATAATTAATCTTTTACGAATTTCTCATTCTTTTTGGTCAACACTTTGTATTGCTCATAACATTCGCTGATAGCATCCATGATTTGCAAATCGTTGGCGGTTTGGATAAATGATTCCGAATAATTACAACGCTGGAGAATTTCGGCTATTTCTTTTTTATCTACACCCAACAATACCGAAATCATTTCACGGTCAAACTTTGATTCCAAAAGATTGCGAACAGTGTCGTCTTTCTTCATCTGCTTTAACTTCTTGAGCTCTTTGGGTTTGTTACCAAAGAAATTATACAACATATCTGCCGGATTGAAGATAGAGCCTAAAACTCTAGTAAACGCATTAGGTGAACTTTCACCGGCTTCATAAGCTGTTGGCAAACCGGAAATACTGTAACGGTAATTTTCTTTTTCGGGAATTAATTTCGAATCGACTTCGAGATAACCCGTCAAGTCATATTTTTTTACGATAACTTCTTCCAAAGCAATGGCTTTTTCAGTCATTAAAATTTTTGCCGTTCCGTTCTTCAACCAGTCATTGGTCACTCTGATTCGCAACGATTGGTAACCTAATAACGAAACGTGTAGTGTATCGCTTACGCTAACCTCCATTTCAAAATAGCCGCTGGCATTGGTTACCACTCCTTTTACTTTGTTTATGTTAATCACATTAGCATTAGCAATGGGCAATAAATTATTGTCATTAACAATAGTACCACTCACTTTTTGGCCGGTTGGATTGTCTTGTGCCCAAGCACTTAGTGAAAATAAAAACAGCAATAAAAGGGTAAAATATCTCATAGTTGATTTTGATGGTTTAAAAGTATGAAACTCTTTTAAGATATTTTGCAGTTTGCTTACAGAATTAGAAGAAAATTAACAAAAGAGAAAAATTCCAAATGTCAAATCATAAATTCCAAATAAAAATCAAATTCAAAAAAAAACAAAAAACTCCGATTTCAAGGTGAAATCGGAGTTTATAATAAAATACCAAATTATTGGAATTTGTTATTTGCTTTTTGAAATTTAAAAGCGTTAGCTTTTTCTCGGTCTTCTGCTTTTAGCCGCTTCAAATGAGCGTCCGGCCGGTCTGTCATTGCTCTCAGAACGTCTTGGTGCTCTTTCCTCTCTTTGAAAAGAACCCGGTTCTCTTCTTGATCTGTCTGAACTTCTTTCACTTCTGAAACCACCATCTCTCGAAGATGATCCTCTTTCGCTTCTGAATCCGCCTTCTTTTCTTGGTCCGAAACTTCCGCCACCGCTTCTGCGTTCGCCACCCGAATTTCTATCGCCTCTGAAACCTCCTGAACTTCTGCCATTGTGGTCACGTCTGTCGCGACTTCCGCCTTCATTTTTAGAAATTTCAACATTAATGCGACGACCGTTTAATTCGTAACCGTTTAGAATCGACATTACTTTATCAGTATGCTCACCATCGGTATTAAAGAAAGAGAAACCTTCTTTTACGTCTACTTTAAATACGTCATCTCGACCTAAATCTAAAGTTTCTTTCAAGAAATCTTTTAATTGCATCCAATCGAAATCGTCACGAGCACCAATGTTAACGAAATAACGCACCGGGTCTCCGGCTCTGATTTCTCTTGGTTCCGAAGAACTTCTTTCTGATTTTTCTCCTGATAAATCGCGTTTCTTCTTGTAGTAAGCAATGAATCTATTAAACTCAACAGAAACCATTTTCTTGATTAACTCTTCTTTGGTCAAACCATCAAGCACTTCATTAATCGCCGGCAAATAGTTGTCTATTTCGTGGTCAACTTCTGTATCCTTAATTTTATTGGCTAAATGCAATAATTGTATTTCACAAATTTCGATACCGCTTGGGATAGTTTTCTCTTCAAATTTTTGTTGGATGATTCTTTCAATAGACGAAATTTTGCGAATTTCACTTTTGGTGATGATCACAATTGAAGTCCCCAATTTTCCGGCACGACCGGTACGGCCTGAACGGTGATTGTAGGTTTCAATTTCATCCGGCAATTGATAGTTTACCACGTGCGTAATATTATCAACGTCTATTCCACGAGCCGCAACGTCTGTCGCCACCAACATTTGAATTTGACGACCACGGAAAGCTTTCATTACGCCATCACGTTGTGCTTGTGATAAATCACCGTGCAAAGCAGCTGCGTTGTATCCGTCTTCGATTAGCTTTTCAGCCACCGCTTGGGTATCGCGCTTGGTTCTACAAAAAACCACCGAAAAAATATCCGGATTGGCATCGGCCAATCTTTTCAAAGCTTCGTAACGATCACGAGCATTGACTACATAAAATTCGTGGGAAACGGTTTTAGAACCTGAGTTCTTGTGTCCTACGGTAATTTCAGCCGGTTCCGCCATAAACTTCTTAGCAATTCTGGCTACTTCTGCCGGCATAGTTGCCGAGAATAACCATGTATTTTTGTCATCAGGAGTATCTGATAATATCGAAACGATATCCTCATAAAACCCCATGTTCAACATCTCATCGGCTTCGTCAAGAATACAATAATTGATGTTTTTAATGTTCACAAGACCACGATTAATCATGTCTTGCATTCTACCGGGTGTAGCCACAATAATTTGTGCGCCACGCTTTACTTCTCTGGCTTGTTCTGTAATGCTTGCACCACCATAAACTGCCACTGTATGTAAACCCTTTACATATTTTGAGTATTGTTTAATCTCGTTGGTGATTTGTAAGCATAGCTCACGTGTTGGTGATAAAATCAACGCTTGTGTACTTCTGTCATCGGCGTCAATTTTTTGAATAAGCGGAAAACCAAAAGCGGCGGTTTTCCCTGTTCCTGTTTGCGCTAAGGCAACCAAGTCTGTGTTTTGTTCCAATAGTACCGGAATCGCTTTTTCCTGGACTTCTGACGGATTCTCAAATCCTAGATCTTTGATCGCCAGCAGTAACGATTCATTCAGACCTAATTGTTCAAATTTATTCATATAAAGTTTTAAAATTTGGTGCAAAGGTAGTCTTTAAAAACCATATACGCTAATTTCTTTTGTCCTGAAAATTAATTAGTTGCGTTTTTAACAAAAAGCATTTATTAAAGCAAAAGAGTGACAAAGTAACAGAGTGACAAAGTTTTTTTAACTTTTTGAAGCAGCACTACTATTTTACTTAGACCACTGCTCCCGCTATCCGCGCTACATGGTAGCCCGCTCCTATCGGGGCTAATTATAACCATCTCCTAATCTTAAAACTCTGTTACTCTGTTACTTCGTCACTCTGTTACTTTCTTACTCTGTTACTTTGTTACTCTGTTACTTCGTCACTCAAAAACGCAACCAACTGCTTAACCGCCAAACCACGGTGACTAATAGCTGACTTCTCCTCTATCGATAATTCGGCAAAAGTTTTAGTATAGCCATCGGCTACAAAAATCGGATCGTAACCAAAACCATTGGTGCCTATTTTTGCTTCTATGATTTTACCATTAATGATGCCCGTAAAAAGATGTTGTTCCCCATTTAAATTCAAACAAATCACTGTTTTAAAGTTGGCTTTTCTATTGGTTTCCGTCTTAAGATTAACCAAAAGCTTATCCATATTGTCATTGTCATTTTTTGGTTCACCGGCATAACGAGCCGAATAAACGCCCGGTTCACCGTTCAAAGCTTCCACTTCCAAACCGGTATCATCGGCAAAACAAGCGTAACCGAATTTCTCGGTTACATAATTCGCTTTTAAAATAGCGTTGCCTTCAATGGTGTCAGCAGTTTCGGGTATGTCGTCAAAACATCCGATATCTTCTAAACTCAAAACCTGAATGGTTTCGGGCAATAGCAATTGAATTTCTTTGATTTTGTTTTTATTATTAGAAGCGAAAACAAGCTGCATAGTATTGGATATTTAGTTAGCAAATATAATGGTTGAAAAGTCATAAAAACATATTTTGATAATCTTTAATTTCAACAATATAATTACTATTTTTGCCTCGTTTATAAATACACTTTACAATGGTAAAAGATTTATTCGAAAGAATACAAAACAATAAAGGTCCCTTAGGAAAATGGGCCTCTCAGGCAGAAGGTTATTATGTGTTTCCAAAATTGGAAGGCGAATTAGGTCCAAGAATGAAATTCCACGGCAAAGACATTTTAAACTGGAGTTTGAATGATTATTTAGGTCTGGCCAATCATCCGGAAGTTCGTCAAGCCGATGCTGATGCTGCAGCTCAATATGGTGCTGCTTACCCAATGGGCGCTCGTATGATGAGTGGTCATACTGATGCTCACGAACAACTGGAAAATGAATTGGCGGCTTTTGTACAAAAAGAAGCAGCTTATCTTCTAAATTTCGGGTACCAAGGAATAATGTCTTGTATTGACGCATTGGTTACCAAAAATGATATTATTGTTTACGACGTTGATGCACACGCTTGTATCATTGATGGTGTGCGTTTGCATATGGGCAAACGTTTTACTTACAAACACAACGATTTGGAAAGCATGGAGAAAAATCTTCAACGGGCTACCAAAATGGCAACTGAAACCGGTGGTGGAATTCTTTTCATTACAGAAGGTGTTTTCGGGATGCGCGGTCAACAAGGTAAGCTGAAAGAAATTGTAGCTATGAAAAAGAAATACAATTTCCGTTTGTTAGTAGATGACGCGCATGGTTTTGGGACACTAGGTAAAACTGGTGCCGGTGCCGGAGAAGAGCAGGGTTGTCAAGACGGAATTGATGTTTATTTCTCTACGTTTGCCAAATCAATGGCGAGTATCGGAGCTTTCTTGGCTGCAGATAAAGACATTATTG
>NZ_CAMLRU010000141.1 GCF_946482535.1 uncultured Flavobacterium sp. | reverse complement strand
GTTTGGTTGATATAATTTGTTACTCCACCTATCGCGTTGGCATCATCTTGCGCATCCGTGAATGTGGTGTGGAAAGTAACCGTCACTGTAGCCGGGTCAATGGTTCCTAAAACCTGTGGTACTGTGGTGGTCAAGTCAAAACTCTCAAAACCGGTTTGTCCTATGTAATCACAAAGCACATAATCATCCGGCTCTGTGGCTTCCGGTGTTGGATCTACAATTAGTTGCAGGGGAACAATTTCAAAACAACTCGAAGTATTAGATTCAACTCTGATATAAATTAGTTGCGACCAAGGATTAATATTATCATAGTTAATAATATCAGGGATTGGTGTTCCACCGGTTTCAGCATCGGTTATTGTCTCATGAAAAGTAACCGAATACGGATTACCACCGGTAACCGAATTGATAATTTGTGACAAATCAAAAGTGACAAAACCATCATTACTTGGATCACAATAATGCAAAGGTTGGGGATTATTGACGATTACATCATTGGCAACAACGTTAATTGTAAAATTGGTTGCATTGGAAGTACAATTGGCTGTAGTTTGTAATGCAACTATAGAGTGCGCTCCGGCACTTAAATCATAAAAAATAGGGTTGGATTGATAAGGACCTCCGTCTAATGAATATTCATAATTAAAACCAATAGGATTGGTTACGGTAACCGAATTGGAATTACAAGATTCAACTATTGAAATTACCGGGTCAATCTGAGGGATTACCTCGATTTGAAAAGTTACCGAAACAGGACAAGGCACGGCGATACTTGATACAGGATTAAAAGTATAAGTTGTAGTCGCTGTATTGTTTAATGCCGGTGTCCATGTTCCCGAAATTCCATTAAGCGACGTGGTTGGTAATGGTGTAATGACAGCGCCCGAACAAATTACTGATTGAGAAATATTAAAAGTTGGCGTTACTGTTGGGTTGATAGTAACCGTTACAGGTTCTATATCAGAACATGAACCAACAGTACTTTTAATATAATAAGTTCCGCTGGTTGCTACTGCAGTTGGCGTAGTCAATGGTAAAGTGGCTGCCGCATTGGTCCAATAAGTCAATACTCCGCCTCCTGTGCTTCCGGCAGTAACGGAAGATAAAGTTAAATTTACCGTAGCCGGAGAACAAACTGCCGCCGGATTGGTAATGGTTAAAACCGGAGAAGGATTTATAGTTACCGTTACCGGCTCAATATCAAAACAAGATCCTACTGTGCTTTTGATGTAATAAGTTCCGCTGGTAGCTACCGCATTGGGTGAAGCCAAAGCAGTTGTAGCAGCCGCATTGGTCCAGTAAGTCAGCGTTCCGCTACCTGTACTTCCTGCAGTGACTGCAGGTAAGGTTAGATTTACTGTTGCCGGAGCACAAACTGCGGCAGGATTGGTAATGGTTAAAACCGGTGCAGGGCTAATAGTGACAACAACAGGCTCTATATCAAAACAAGAACCTACCGTGCTCTTAATATAATAAGTTCCGCTTGTCGTTACCGCGTTGGGTGAAGCTAAAGCTGTAGTAGCTGATGCATTAGTCCAATAAGTCAATGTTCCGCCACCGGTACTTCCTGCTGTAACCGCAGGTAAAGTAATATCAACAGTAGCCGGAGAACAAACTGCTGCAGGATTAGTAATGGTCAAAACGGGTGAAGGATTGATGGTAACAATAACCGGTTCGATATCAAAACATGACCCTACCGTACTTTTGATATAATAGGTTCCACTGGTAGTTACCGCTGTTGGTGTGGCTAATACTGTGGTGGCCGCTGCATTGGTCCAATACGTCAATGTTCCGCCTCCGGTACTTCCTGCCGTAACAGCGGGTAAAGTTAAGTTTACTGTAGCCGGCGAACAAACCGCCGCAGGATTGGTAATCGTTAAAACCGGTGCAGGGCTAATAGTGACAACAACAGGCTCTATATCAAAACAAGAACCTACCGTGCTTTTAATATAATAAGTTCCGCTTGTCGTTACCGCGTTAGGTGAAGCTAAAGCTGTCGTAGCTGCCGCATTAGTCCAATAAGTTAATGTTCCGCCTCCGGTACTTCCTGCCGTAACAGCGGGTAAAGTAATATCTACTGTTGCAGGTGAACAAACTGCTGCAGGATTGGTGATGGTTAAAACCGGAGCGGGATTTATAGTCACTACAACCGGTTCAATATCAAAACAAGAGCCTGCTGTACTTTTGATGTAATAGGTCCCACTGGTAGCTACTGCAGTTGGTGATGCCAATGCAATCGTCGCCGCTGCATCTGTCCAATAAGTTAATGTCCCACCACCTATACTACCTGCCGTAACAGCAGCTGAAGTTAAGTTAACTGTATTTGGAGCACAAGCTGCCGGAGGATTAGTAATGGCTAATACCGGTGCATTAACTACTATAGTCATTGTAGTAGTGGTACCACATTCTCCTGAATCTGAAGGGGTAAATGTATAAGTCGTTGTAGCGGTATTATTCAAGGCCGGTGACCAAGTTCCTGTTACACCATTTAAAGAAGTAGTTGGCAAAGGAGATAAAGTATCTCCTGCACATATCGGCGCAACTTGAGTAAATGTAGGTGTAACCGGAGTTACACAATCGGGATAACAAGTCATTGTCATAGGGGCCGTACAAACCCCATTCCAAGTAATAGTTAAAGTTACTGCTTGTCCTTGAGAAACACCGGTAACAAAATAACTTGAGGGAGAAAACGGAATGGTTCCTGAGATAGGCGCTCCTCCATCAATTGAGTAAGTGAAATCAAAACTATTCTGGCCGATACTGTTAAAATCAAATGCGACTTGTGTAGCTGTGGTATTAGCAGCGTCACAGAAAATTACTGCCGGAGAGGAAGGCGGCACCGGAATCGGATCAACTGTCAAGGCGATTGGTGTTGATACACAACCTGATATCAAATCTCTGATTGTAACATTGTAAATTCCCGGTGCCAAACCTGTAAATGTTGGGCTCGCTTGGTAATTTACACCATCAATACTGTATTGATAATTGGTTGATTGATATGAATAAGTACCGATATCGGTATAATCTTGGGGATCTAAAGCTGTCCAATCAGCCGGATTCCAGG
The DNA here is from genome assembly GCF_946482535.1 of uncultured Flavobacterium sp. Next base: position 4,010 of record NZ_CAMLRU010000141.1, on the reverse strand, counting down.
TCATTGTCGGATGTGGCGCTGCAGCTAATCTTCTGTAAGTGTAACCAGCTAGATTTAACGGAGTAAAATCAATTCCATCTGTTCTTCCCCATAAATCAAATTCTACATCAGCGCTCGTGGCCAAGCGCACATTATCATTAGTATTATAACCCGGACAAGCACTTACTACTAAATCAGGAACCACGCCTCCCATATTGGTTGCACTTCCTACAGCCACCACATAAACATCATTATTATTGAGTGTTCCCGATAGGGCAAAATCACAAAAATTTGAAGGGGTTGCATTTCCGTTGTTGTATATTTTTAATTTGTAATTGGCCAAATTTTTAGGAGCTCCGGTTCCATTAAAAATTTCAATATAAGATAACGCGCCCGAACTTTCATCGGTAACTTCAGAAATAAATAAATCGGAAGGAATCGGTAACGGTCCTGTATTTAAAGGACTGGTAAAAACTATAGTTCCGGTATTGATGGTACAAGTAGGCTGTTGGGTCACAGAAACTGTCGGTACGGGACAAGATGTGGGAGCAAATACCGCCATATCATCTATGGCAAAATCATTTCCTGTAAAATCAGTATTGTTATCATACATTTCAATATTGACACAGGCATTGGTCGGAACAAAAGAATAAACAACTTGTTGCCATCCGTTTGTGGCCGGAGGAGCTGTTGCTGACCCTGATACTAAAGTAACATTATTCGCATTATTAAATTGAACTCCGATATTGGCTAAAGTACCTGTTGATGTTGTATATACCGAATGTATCCAATAAGAAAATGTATAGGTCAAACCAACGGTCAAACCACAAACACCACCGCCATTATTGCCGGCTTTCCAAAATCTTTGCTGACCTCCAACAGTGGTACCGTCTACAATCATCATATTACCGGTTCCGGTAGTGTGGTCGCCCAAACTCACGAAATTTGAATTAATCGTCTGCGGATTATTGGCTACAGTCCATTCTCCAGGAACTGAATTTCCACTATAAGGTGGTCCGATATAAGTGTAAGGCGACTGCCCTCCTTGGTATCCGACATTGAGTCCGGATTGAAAGTTTCCGTTTACCAAAAGATTTTGGGAAAATCCATGGATTGTAATTAATCCAATCGCGGTAAACAATATTTTCTTAAAAAAAGTAGTAACGTTCATTTTTTATAGGGCTTTTGAGGTAGGCATTATTTTGCAACAACTAGTAAATACCTACCAAATATATTGATTTTTAATATTTTAACGAAAAAACCTCATGCTTAATGAGGTGTTTTATTTATTTCTCTATTTTCCTGCGGTCTCTTTCTGTTTTTAACAAGTTTAATTCCCTACTTGTTTGTCCGGCTACTGAAGTGTTCTCTTCTGCCCTTCTGATTAAATAAGGCATTACGTCACGAACCGGGCCGAATGGTAGATATTTAGCAACATTGTAACCATGAGCTGCCAAATTATAACTGATATTGTCACTCATACCATACAATTGTCCGAACCAAATTCTGGGGTCATTTTTCAATACTCCTTTGGCTTCCATTAATTCTATTAATTTATAAGAACTCAATTCATTGTGTGTTCCGGCAAAGATGGCCATTCTGTCTAAATGTTCCATCATATAAACCACGGTAGCATCATAATTTAAATCGGTCGCTTCTTTGCTCTCACAAATTGGAGTAGGATATCCTTTTTCTTCTGCGCGTTTATTTTCCTTTTCCATGTAAGCGCCTCGAACCAATTTCATTCCAATATAAAAGCCTTCCGACTTCGCTTGCTCATGCAACTTTTTTAAATAATCCAATCGGTCCCAACGGTACAATTGCAATGTATTAAAAACGATGGCTTTTTCTTTGTTGTACTTGCGCATCATATCGGTTACAATATCGTCTGCGGCGTCTTGCATCCAGCTCTCTTCGCCATCAATCAACAAAGCAACATCTTTTTCATAGGCAGCTTTGCATACTATGTCAAATCGCTCAATTACTTTATTCCACTCTTTTTGCTCTTCGGGAGTTAGCGGTTGCTTTTCTCCTATTTTTTCATACAAATAAAAACGACCAAAACCTGTCGGTTTGAAAACCGCAAAAGGAATAGCGGCTCTTTCTTTAGCAAATTCAATAGTTTTGAGTGTCATTTCTAAGGCTGCGTCAAATTGCTCTTCTTCTTCTTTACCTTCCACAGAATAATCCAAGACTGAAGAAACCCCTTTAGTGTACATTTTATCCACAACGGTCAAACAATCGTCTTCTGTTGTACCACCACAAAAATGATCAAAAACAGTGGCTCTTATTAATCCTTCAACCGGTAAATGGGCTTTTAAAGCAAAATTGGTTACCGCAGTTCCTATGCGAACTAACGGCTCGCTATCAATCATTTTGAATAAAAAATAAGCTCTGTCTAATTCGGTATCTGTTTTTAGGGCGAAGGCCACTTTAGTATTGTTGAAAATTTTTTCCATGGTAATGTATTAATGCCACAAATATAAATAGTCTTAGGCGATTATATATTAATTTTTACCTTATTTTTGGGGCACAATTTGACAAAAAAATGCAAACCATACAAGCCAACGGTTATCCGGTTTTATTCGGTGAAAAAGAATACGAAACCCTCAATAATTTTATTGAAAACAGCAACTATTCCAATTTGTTTATTTTAGTAGACAGTCACACTAACGAATTGTGTTTGCTTCGCTTTTTGTCTTTTTTGGCTACCGATAAAACGATCGAAATTATTGAAATTGAATCGGGTGAAGCCGAAAAAAACATCCATACTTGTGTTGAAATTTGGAGCATACTAACCGACTTGGGAGCCGATCGAAAAACACTATTGATAAACATTGGTGGTGGTGTGATTACCGATATTGGCGGTTTTGTAGCCTCTACTTTCAAAAGAGGAATTGATTTTGTCAATATCCCAACTACATTATTGGCTATGGTTGATGCATCTATCGGTGGAAAAAACGGCGTGGACTTGGGCAATTTAAAAAACCAAATTGGTGTTATTAACGTCCCTAAAATTGTTTTAATTGATACTGAATTTTTAGCCACTTTGCCCCAAAATGAAATGCGTTCCGGACTTGCCGAAATGCTGAAACACGGCTTGATTTTTGACGCGGCTTATTGGGCACAATTCAAAGATTTGAGCCAAACCGATTTTGCCGATTTCGATGCACTAATCCACCGTTCTATCGAAATTAAAAACGAAATCGTACTACAAGACCCGACGGAAAACGGTATTCGCAAAGCGCTGAATTTCGGACACACTTTAGGACATGCCATTGAGAGTTATTTTTTGGAAAATGAAACCAAAAAAACATTATTACACGGAGAAGCCATAGCAGCCGGAATGATTTTGGAAAGCTACATTTCCTGGCAAAAAGGTTTGCTTACTGAGACCGAATATATCGAGATAAAAAAAACAATCCATGCCATTTTCGAAATCATCGTTTTTGAAGAAAATGACCTCAAGCCTATCCTGGATTTATTGATTCATGATAAAAAAAATGAGTATGGCAAAATTCAATTTGCATTACTTGACGGTATAGGTCAAATTAAAATTAATCAAGAAGTTGATAATGAATTGATTATAAAATCTTTCGAAGATTATAAAAACTAATATTTTTTTCGCCATAATAGTTGCATTTCGAAAATATAATTTTTTACATTTGCCCTAATGAAAAAAAGTGCTAACACTACTACCTACGGTATTTACAGTCAAGAAATTATCAACGGTTTCTCAGCTTTTAATTCCCATTTTTTAAGCCTGAAAAATGACCCTTCGGCTTTGTGTTCGCCCATCACTTTTTTATTTCAAGAAAAATTACCCATTATTTACGCTAATATTAGAGTTTGAATGACAGATTACATTGATTTGAAAAAATAAATTAATCCATAATTCTGTATCCTAAATGAACACTAAATATTACGACTTAATTAACCAAACTTTCTACTTTCCTCAAGAAGAATTTACGCTGAACAAAGATACCCTTCAGTTTCACAATATTGATTTGATGAAATTGGTGGAACAATAT
>NZ_CAMLRU010000140.1 GCF_946482535.1 uncultured Flavobacterium sp. | reverse complement strand
TACCCTTGAGGCTTTTGAATATGAGCCGCTAACATCAGGACGAGTTACAGCCACATGTTTAGTGTTAATTTTGCCCAAGGCTTTCAATTCTTCATCAGCAGAATTTACTATTGTCAATTCTTTCACGAACCAAGCATTGCCATTATGGAACGGATTGGTTATCGGAATATCGCCTTGTTCGGTACCAATGATTAAATATTTGATATTGAAGACATCTAAAACCGGAATGCTTTTGGTCAAAGCCAATGTTTTAGGGTCGACATTGTCACCCAAAGTGCTCATGCTTTTTTCGATTAAGTGATTGTACACTTCTTCAAAACGTCGTGGTCTTACGGCGCTGTAACCACCAACCGATTTATGGAAATAAGACGATCTTGGACTGTGCAAACCACCATCCAATTCATAAACTCTAAAAATAGATTTATCGGCTAAAATCAGAGAATCGGCAGCGGTAGGTTCGAAAGGCACATCCACTTCACGTGCGCTTCTGAATTGTTTGCCGTCGTTGCTGACATAGTTTTTATCCACAAAAAACAAATCGCCTACCATAAAAACGCCTATGATAATGACTGCGGTGTTTTGGGCCAATTTTTTTTTGGTATAGAAGTAAAGTGCGCCAAAAGTCACTAACATTAAGAATCCGGAGCGCAATAAATCGGCTGAATATAAGTCTTTACGGTCTTCTCTTAACGCTTCTAAAAAGGCGGTGCCGAAGGATTTATCAGGATGACCTTGTAAAGCTTGTGCCAATTGACTGTCGATATCACCAACGAAACTGAACATGCCTTTCGCTAAAAATAACACTACAATTAAACCTAAACTAGTAGCCGCGGTTTTCCACAAACTCGGCCATTGTTTTTCTTTATCCGAAGTAAAAAACGATTGCAAGCCCATAATGGCCAATACCGGAATACACAATTCCAATAAAACTTGAATTGAAGAAACCGCTCTGAACTTGTCATAAGCCGGCACATAATCGATAAAGAAATCGGTTAGGAGTGAGAAGTTTTTTCCCCAAGACAATAATAATGAGAAAATGGCTCCGGCCAAGAAAGCATATTTTATTTTGCGTTTGTCGTGGTACATCGCCAACACAAAAAGGAAGAAAACAATAGCTCCAATATAAGCCGGTGCGGCTACTTGAGGTTGATCGCCCCAATACGTAATGCCATAACTTTCGGTGATTTCTTTGGCTTCTTCAGGTTGGGCGCCATATTCCAACATAAAATTGTACACATGCGAATCTTCAGAAAGTTTCTGACCATTTCCACCGCCAAAAAGTCTGGGTGCAATCAAATTCAAACTTTCGGAAACGCCATAACTGTATTCAGTGATGTATTCTCTGTCCATAGAGATATTCGTTTCTTTCTTAGAACCGTCGGGATTCGTAGTCAATTCGCTTTTTCCTCTGATACTGAAGTCGGCGTATTCTTTGGTCGCCATCAGGCTGGTTGCATTGGCACCAACGGCTAAAGTCACCGAAATGATAAAAGTGGCGATGATTTTAGGCAAGGCTTTGAGATCTTTTTCTTGATACAATCGGTACAAAAAGTAAAAACTCATCACGATTAACAGCAAGAACAAATAGTACGTCATCTGGAAGTGATTGGCCGTGATTTCTAGTGCTACGGCTAACATGGTCAGCATTCCGCCATGCAGGTATTTCTTTCGGAAAACCAATATAAATCCGGCGATGACTAACGGCATATAAGCTATAGCATGAGCCTTGGCATTATGTCCGACGCCAATAATGACTATCAGATAAGTGGACAATCCGAAAGCCAACGCTCCGAAAAAAGCCTTTAGCGGATTGATTCTTAAAGTCAAAAGCAAACCGTAAAATCCTAAGAAATAAAGGAATAAATAATCAGCCGGTCTGGGTAAAAAGCGCAATAAATCATCTAATTTACCGATATAATCATGCGGATATTGTGCGCCCGATTGATAGGTTGGCATTCCGCCGAAGGAAGCGTTGGTCCAATAAGGTTCAGTTTTGTATTCGGCTCTGAAGTCGTTTTGCTCTTTGGCCATACCGGTGTATTGCACTATGTCGTGCTGGTATATTTTTTTGCCTTGCAAAACCGGATAGAAATAAAGTAAAGAAACTAAGATGAAACCAAGAATGGCTAATAAATGAGGATAAAACTTTTGGAGTTGTTTCATGTTTTTGGTTTAGGTTGTCAAAGGGAAATTACTTAATTTCTTCGAAATCTATGTATTCGCCAACGATTTTTTTCTCTTTTGGCTTTTCAGTTTTTGCCGCTTGGGCTTGTTGCTGTTGTTGGTATTGTTGCTGTTGTTGTTGGAATTGCTGAGACGCTTTTTCCACCACTTTTTTGGCGACTACCGGTAAAAACAATCGGGCTAAAAACTTGACGATATAGTAAATAGCGATAATCCATAGTATTGTTCGGATGAAGCCGGGCATAGATGCAGTTTCCATATTGGGAATAATTTTTTGTCAAAAATACTAAATTCCACAATGTAAAATTCGCTTTAACCTCTTAAATAAATGATAAATTGTATTACTTTTGGAAGACTGTATTTCTACAAATCTATTAAATTATGCTAAGGATAAAATCACTTTTGATTGTTGGGTTTTTGTTGGTTTCAGCCACACCATATGCCCAATATACTGATATCATCAATTCTAACCGACCGGGAAAATCGATGTCGGCTTTCTCTGTCGGTAAGACCATAATTCAGGCCGAAGGCGGTTTGTATGGAATTCAGGAGAAGCATGATTTAGCGCGCTATGAAGCCAATGGTTTTGGTACGGAATTGAGTGTAAGGTATGGCGCTTTTTTTGATCAGTTTGAATTTAATTTAGAGTCTCAATACCAATATGATTGGTATACCGCGCCATTAGTGGAAGACACTCGAGGCGGATTTAAACAGTTTACTTTAGGGGCCAAATATTTAGTTTACGATCCGTTTGTACAATTAAAAGACGACAAGCCCAATGTTTACAGTTGGAAAGCCAATCACCGATTCAGTTGGAAACAATTTATACCGGCCGTAGCAGTTTATGGCGGTTTGAATTTGAATTTAGGGACTAATCCTTTTACGTTTGAAAACGATCCGGTGATTAGTCCGAAGTTAATGGTGATTACGCAAAATCATTTTGGCAGCAAATGGGTTTGGGTTAATAATATCATAGCCGATAAATACATGACCGATTATCCGACATTAGGATGGATTAGCACTATGACCAGAGGATTTAATATGCGTTGGTCCGGATTTTTGGAAATTCAAGCCTACAAAAGCGACTTTTACGGCGATGTAGTCGGACGATTAGGAGCAGCCTATTTAATCAGAGAGAATATACAATTGGATGCTTATTTGGCTAAAAACATTAAAGACACTCCGGCCATAATGTATGGAGGATTTGGGATGTCTTGGCGTTTTGACAGCAATTATGAAACCAATTACAGACGTATCAAAAACGAGAAGAAAGACGATAAGAAGAAAGATAAAAAATCCAAAAGGGACAAAGGCAAAAAGCGCAAAGACGAAATAGAATTGGAAAAAACCAAGTAAACCCAAAAAAAGTCATCAATGATTACCATAATTGAAGCCAATACTCCAAAACTAATTCGAGAATACGTCAAGTTTCCCTTTGCTTTATACAAGGGTCATCCCTATTGGGTTCCGCCACTGATTAGCGATGAATTGGAAACTTTTGACAAAACTAAAAATCCTGCCTTTACTTCGGCAGAAGCTTATTTTTATTTGGCTTATCGCGATAATAAAATAGTGGGCAGAATAGCTGCCATCATCAATTGGAATGAAGTCAATGACCAAAAAAAGAGAAAAGTTCGTTTTGGTTGGTGGGATGTGATTGATGATATAGAAGTAACCAAAGCTTTGCTGGAAAAAGTATACGCCTTGGGAAGAACCCATCATTTGGAATATGTGGAAGGACCGATGGGATTTTCTAATTTGGATAAAGTCGGCGTTTTGACAGAAGGTTTTGATGAGATAGGTTCTATGATTACTTGGTATAATTTTCCTTATTACAAGGAGCATTTGGAAAAATTGGGTTATGTAAAAGAAAAAGAATACCTCGAAAATAAATTTCCTTTTGCCAATGTCAAGCCCGAAATGTTCCAAAAAGCCAATGAGTTAATTAAAACGAGATACGGTTTAAGAGCGCTGAATTTCACCAACAATAAAGACATTATGCCCTATGTGGATAAGATGTTCGATTTGTTTAATGCCAGTTATGCTAATTTATCTTCCTTCGTAGCCATAACAGATGTTCAAAAAGAATACTTCAAAAAAAAGTATATCAGTTTTATCAATCCCGAATACATCAAGTTTGTTTTAGATAAAGAAGACAATATTGTTGCCTTTAGTATTGTAATGCCAAGTTTTTCAAGGGCTTTGCAGAAAGCCAATGGTAAACTTTTCCCTTTTGGGTTTTATCATTTACTAAAAGCTAAAAAAGAGAGTAAAGAAGTACTCTTTTATTTAATCGGAATTGACCCGGAATATCAAAGTAAGGGAGTGACTGCTATAATTTTTAACGAATACTACAATACCTTTAAAGAAAAAGGTATAGAACAATGTGTCCGAACTCCGGAACTCGAAGACAATCATGCGATACACAATATGTGGAAGCATTTTGACCCGGTTACTTTCAGGAGAAGAAGAACTTATAAGGTTGACTTGTGAGAACATGAAGCTTTTAAGTTTACAAAACGATTGGTCTTTAAATTGCATTTTTGCGTGTTTTAAAAACCTTTTACGGAGTCAATAATGCATTTGGTCGATTAAAAACAATTGTTCGTAGAAAACTTACACCTTTTTTAACATTTATTTATATTTCTATCTAATTTTATAATCCCGATTGAAATCTACACTGGTTTTTTTACTCGATAAATTGGAGATTTAAACATGTCTTTAATTTTCTTTCAAAAAAAAATCTAAGCTTTAATCTATTTGTGATGTGGTATTAAAAAAATACTTAACATTATGAAAAACACTACTTTTTTAAAGTCTTTGGAATTTCCCTGTAGTGAAGACTGCGTCGTTAGCCGAGGGGAAAATGGTTTTAAGTTAGATTTTTCTAAAGCTAATGCTTTAGATGGTGGTTACTCCAAAACAAAGAGTACTGCTAAAAATAGAGGTATGATTAGCATTTTTATGTTGGTTATACTTTTTTTATTTTCTAACATTTCAACTGCTCAGATTACCTTAGATGGTAACCCGAGTGATTGGGGAACCTTGTTGGCTTCTCCCGGAGGGATTAAAGCCAGAATTACCGACCCGATTGATAGTACAGATGATATTTGGACATTAGGTTCCAAAGACATCCAACCAATAAATCAATGGGCGTGGACAACCAACGGAGCCAATGACAAAAACAACATGGCAAACGTTGGTTATTATTTTGACGGAACCAAATTGTATTTCTTTGCCGATAGAAGAGCCAACAATGGTGACTCAGCTATTGGATTTTGGATTTTACAAGATAGTGTTGGAAAGCTAGGGGTGACCAGTGGTGGCTTCAGCGGACAGCATATCGAAGGGGATGTTTTAATGATTAGCCACTTCGTAAACGGGGGTGCTGTAGCAGATATTAATGCCTACAGATGGACCAATGGTGCTTTAGACCCTAATCCAATTCCGTTACCAACGTCCGGTTTGGATGCCAGGGTAAATGTGGGAACTGTAAATTCACCACCATCGTGGAATTACGTGCCAAAATTTGGTGACCCAGGAACTTATCCGGATTCCTCTTTTTTTGAAGGATTCATCGACTTAAGTAGCATCAACTTTAATTTAAGTGTTTGTTTAGGAACTTTCTTAGCTGAAACAAGACAGTCACAATCGCTTACCGCTTCCTTGGAAGATTTAGCGAGAGGTAGATTTGGTTCAGTGCCTGAACCAAAAACATTGGTGGGTAGTTCATTTTGTAGTTCAGTTCCGAATAGTGGAACAATTACTATGGCCAATTCAGAAGCTCAAGTTAGCTATCAACTAAAAAAAGACTCCGACAATAGTAATGTTCAAGTAGCCCAATTGGGTAACGGAGGAACGTTAACATGGTCTAATTTACCGGCAGGAAATTATTATGTCATTGCCACCAATATATTATCAGAATGTACTCTTGAAATAGGCAGGCCAACGGTTGTGACAATTATAGATTCACCTACCGTTTCCGTTAATTCACCAGTTAAATGTGCCGGTGATCCTGCAGTTACCATAACTGCAACTCCGAACCCCGGCGGAAGTTACACCTACACATGGACTGTTCCTGTTGGAGCAACCAATCCTGGTAACGTAGCCAGTTTTAGTGCAACCGTAGGAGGTACTTATTCAGTAATTGTTAATAATGGAACTTGTTCTGGTTCTGGCTCTGGAACTTTAACAGTTAATCCTGATCCAACTTTAGTAACAAACAATCCGGCACCTGTATGTGCTCCTCTTACAGTTGATTTAACGGCTCCTGCTGTTACAGCTGGTAGTAATCTTCAAGGAGGGACATTGTCATATTGGACAGATTCAGGAGCTACCGTTTCTTTAAATAATCCAAGTGCTGTATCAGCATCCGGAACATATTATATCAAAGTAACTACTTCAGCAAATTGTACAGATATTAAACCGGTAACAGTAACAGTAATTCCTGTTATTCCAATAGTGATTAATTGTCCACAAAACAGTTCAACCAGTGCTTGTGCTTATGCAGACCAAGCCGCAGTAACTACTGCATTTGATAATTGGTTAGACGGTTTCACTGCAACTGGTGGTAATGGTACTTTAGTTACTTCCGGTTTACAAAATCTTTCCGCTCCTAATTTATGTGCGGGTGGAAGTGTAACCGTTAATTTCAGTGCTTCAGATGATTGTGGAAAACAAGCTTCTTGTTCTGCGACTTTCACCATTACAGCAGCACCTGCTGTAACAGTTACATCACCTGACAGTAGTTCAACCAGCGCTTGTGCTTATGCAGACCAAGCAGCAGTTGATGCAGCGTTTGCTACATGGTTAGGCGGCTTTACCGTAAGTGGCGGATGTAACCCACAAGGTAGCTATGGACAAGTAAGCGCACCAAGTGCTTGTGGAGGAACTACAACAGTAACTTATACCG
>NZ_CAMLRU010000139.1 GCF_946482535.1 uncultured Flavobacterium sp. | reverse complement strand
GTTTTGGCAGTGGCCGAACACAAAAACTTTACCCTGGCAGCGGAAAAATGTTTTGTAACGCAACCAACATTGAGCATGCAAATTCAGAAGATAGAAGAAGAATTGGCCGTTCAAATTTTTGACCGTACCAAAAAACCGATTCAGCTGACAGAAATAGGCCAAAAAATTGTCAATCAATCTAAAAATATTGTCAATGAAGCAGATAGAATTCAGGATATTGTTGACCAACAAAAAGGATATATCGGCGGCGAATTTCGATTGGCTATTATCCCGACCGTGATGCCAACATTACTCCCGATGTTTCTGAATAATTTTATCAAAAAATATCCTAAAGTTAAGTTAATCATCGAAGAGCTGAACACTGCAGAAATCATCACCAAACTGAAAAACGGTCACCTGGATGCTGCCATTGCGGTTACTCCTTTGGAAGAAGAAAAAATCAAAGAAATTGTATTGTATTTTGAACCCTTTGTGGCTTACATTCCGGAGAATCATCAGTCATTTCACAAGAAAGAAATCGAAGTAAATGATTTAAATGTAAATGAAATTTTACTGTTACAAGACGGTCATTGTTTCAGAGACGGCATTTTGAATTTGTGTAAAAATTTAGGCCATGACGAAAAATCACACTTCCAAATAGAAAGCGGTAGCTTTGAAACTTTAATAAAATTGGCCGATGAAGGTTTGGGAACGACTTTGTTACCTTATTTGCACACTTTAGATCTGCCGGAAAAAGACGCTTTAAAACTAAAACATTTCAAAGAACCTAAACCGGCGCGTGAAGTGAGCTTAATTTTTCCTAAAAATGAATTGAAAATTCATATTATTGATGCATTGAGAAACACCATTTCGGGAGTAATCAAAGGAGCAATTACCTTTCAGAATGTGGAAATTATAAGTCCGTTACAAAAAAAATAAGGAGCTGTTGCACCAACTCCTTATTTATTTCTGTTTCTAACTAACTACAGATAAACAGTCTTTTAATTCCGGATGCTCTTTGGTAAAGAATTGAAGCCATCTTTTTAATTGTTCTATCTCATAAGGCAGTAAATTTTTTACGGCTTTTTTTAATTCTTTAGCGAAAAGAATCGGGTCAAAACTTACTCTCTCGAGTACCGATTTAGTGTAATCGTAAATCATTCTAGGCATAATGGTTAAGATTTGGGGTTATCTTATTGTAAGAACGTTTGGTAAAATTAAAATAAAAAATATTTACAGACAATAAAAAATGTTAAAAATCATCGTTTAAGTACTATAAATATCGATAAAATGCATTTTTATTAATTTTTTATAAACTTTAACTTACTATTTAAAATATAGTCATAAAAAAAGGAGCCGTCTAAACTCCTTTAGTTTTATTAATTAATATTCAAGATACATTGTCTGAGTTCCGGTTTCTCTTCCGTAAATTTAAGCAACCATTTTGTTAACTCTTCAAGTTCATATGGTAACAAAAACTTATAAGCTTTAGAAAGCTCTTTACAAAAAAGGTCAACATCAAAACTAACTCTTTTCAACACAGACTTAGTGTGGTCTAACATGGTTTTAGACATAGAGAGTAATAATTTTTAGGTTTAAAAATCAGTAAGAACGAATGATTGTTTTACCAAATTTATTGAAAAAAACAGACAGTCAATAAAAATCCTAGTTAAAAATATCTTCAAAAAAAGTTAATTTTTTCAGATTCCTTTAGTGGCGCGCAACATCTCTCTTTTGCCCGGAGCGCCGGGTAACTTTTCTACAGAAAATCCTGCTGATATCATGGCGTTTTTAATTGAAGTTCGACAGGCATAAGTAACCAAAACACCTTGGTCCTTTAATGCCTTATACATCGCAACAAATATAGCTTCAGACCACAATTCGGGTTGCACTCTGAAACCGAAAGCGTCAAAGTAAATCAAGTCAAAAGCCTTGACATCATTGATGTCTTGAAAAAATTGCTCTCGCTTGGTTAAAGTGAAATCGGGCGAAATTAAGTGCGCTTCTTCCCAACTCGTTTGGTGCATAAGTTCAAATATTCGACCTTCAGCCGAAGCAATTTCTTTGGTGTAATTCATTTGCAAAGCTTCTTCTAAAGCTACAGGATAAGCTTCAATACCGGTATAATTTATGTTTTGATTTTTGTTTTTTTGGGCTTCTAAATAAGTGATAAAAGCATTCAATCCGGTACCGAAACCTATTTCTAAAACAGCAATGGATTTTCCTTCGAAAAGAGAAAATCCATTTTTTATAAATACGTGATAAGCTTCTTGAATCGCACCGTGTTTTGAATGATAACTTTCATTCCATTCCGGCAAATAAATGGTTGTAGAACCATCTTGGGTTTGAATAATTTCGCGTTTCAAAATTACTCTTTAATGTACAGTTTCTTAATTCTCGGAATTGGTCCGCCGCATTTTTGTTGGTGACATTGGATACAAGCATCCACACCGGTGTTAAAATGTTTTTTGGCGTTTTTAGGATCTTGATAAATTAATTCTTGCGCCTTGATAAATTTAGCAGCTTGTTCTTTAAAAAAGGCATCATTATCCGATTCATCAGTCATCACGGCTTCGTGTATTCTTAAAAAATGCTGCGGAAACTGACCAATGGTATCACCTTTTTGAATGCGCTCTTTCAAACGTTTGTTGTCAACATACATCTGTTCCATCAAAGCAGCCATTTCCGACATTTGGTACATTTCCAACTTCTTTTCGGTCTTTGGCTCACATTTTTCTTCGGCAACTTTTTCCTCTTTCTTTTGACAAGAAAGCACTGATAATGCTAAAAAAAGAAGTACCAGAACTACAACTATTACTTTTTTAACCATTGCTTATTTTTTAATGTATACACCGTCAGCCAAGAAAGAATAAGTCACTTCCGGTTTGGTGATTTTAGCAATTTCAGCCGCTGATTTTCCGCCGTCTTTAGCATAATGTTTTAATTCTTCAACCGAAACAACATCTACGAAAGCTTTACCATTTACTATAGCTGTACTATTATCTGCATTCAATGGCACGAAAAAACCATAGTCTTTAAATTTTACAAAAGAAGTATCATCGCCGGCCATTTCCATTTTCATCCAACAACCTTTCTTTTTACAAACCGATTTGATGTTTGATTGAAATTGCACTGTAATGGTATCCCCTTTTTTAAGGTTTTTGTATTTTTTAAGCATTTGCTCTTTGGTTAAAATCTTAGTCACTTTGAATTTTTCACCAAACAAAGCATAGTTTTTAGCATCAAAAGCAACGGCTTTCGATTTTGATTGAGCAACAACATTATTACCTACAAATAGGGCAATAACAATTAGAAGTAAACTTATTTTTTTCATGTTTTACGATTTTAGAATTACAAAAGTAAACAGATTAACAATTTCAAGTGCTATTATAGCAATTAATTTCTCGTTTTAATGAAATATTAAGACAAAAAATATGTTGCCAAAGAGAATTTGGAAAAAAGCATCCAATATTTTTTAAGGGTGCAAATGGCTAATATTTTTTTATTAGTTTTACAAAAAACTAACAACACAACTTATAATTGCAAGGAAATCAACCTAACTATTTAAAAAATAGACAAATACAAATTATTTCCTTCTTAAACTTGATACTAAATGATGTTAAAAACACCTTCCGAAATCGATATAGTTAGAGCTTCTGCCTCTAAAATTAAGGATGTCGATTTTGAAAATCTTGCCTTTGGAAACACCTTCACCGATCATATGTTAATTTGTGATTTTAAAGAAGGAAAGTGGCAAAAACCAATAATCAAACCTTACGAACCGTTTCTGATTGATCCTTCTGCTAAAGTTTTTCATTACGGACAAGCCATCTTTGAAGGAATGAAGGCTTATAAAGATGAAAATGATGACGTTTGGTTATTCAGACCGGATGAAAATTTACATCGTTTCAATAAGTCGGCTAAAAGAATGGCCATGCCCGAAGTTCCGGAAGACATTTTTATAGGTGGTTTAAATGCCATCCTTGATTTGGAAAGAGACTGGGTAAAAAAAGGTTTAGGCAACACTTTGTACATCAGACCTTTTATGATTGCAGTTGGTTCGGGCGTTATTGCACAACCTTCGACGCAATACCGATTCATGATTATTCTTTCTCCTGCTCGCTCCTATTATTCGGGCGAAGTGAAAGTAATTATAGCAGAACATTTCAGTAGAGCAGCTAATGGCGGAATCGGAGCAGCCAAAGCAGCCGGAAATTATTCGGCTCAATTCTATCCGCAAAAACTGGCGCAAGAAAAAGGATTCCAACAAATCATTTGGACCGATGACGCTACGCACACCAAATTAGAAGAAGCCGGAACGATGAATGTCTTCTTCAGAATTAATGATACTTTGTATACCGCGCCAACTAGTGAAAGAATTCTGGATGGTGTTACCCGTAAAAGTTTGATTGATTTGGCCAAACGTGAAGGCATCAATGTAGAAGTACGCTCGGTATTGGTAGACGAATTGGTAAGCGCTGCTAAAGACGGAAGCTTAAAAGAGATTTTCGGTGCCGGAACAGCCGCAGTGGTAAACCCTATTGTTGGGTTTCAGTATAAAGATGTTTACTATGAGTTGCCTAAACAGGAAAACTCCTTCGCTTTAGAATTAAAAGACAAATTAACCAAAATTCAATACAAACTGGCTGAAGATACTTTTGGCTGGACCGTAAAAGTATAGATTCAATCCAACTTAACTAAAGAAAACTCTCGAGAAATCGGGAGTTTTTTTTACTTATTTATCAAAGACTGTAGGATAATATTTCAATAACCATTATCTGCTTAAAAAAAAGGTCATTATTCAAAAAATATAATACAAATTACCATTTTTAGAGTAAATTTGGCTTTATAAATACCACAATTATGATTCGTTTTTACCCCAATGAAATCTTTCGAGAAGTCGAATTAGATTATCCGTTGCAATTGCGCTATGCCGTATCAAACCGAGGCAGGCTTATCAGTTTTAAAGAAGATTTTAAAGACGGAACCCTATTAAAAGGCGGAACATCTGATGGTTACAGAACGCTTCGCTATAAAATCAGAAAAGAGGGAAAAAAAATAATCGACAAAAACATCTTTATTTACAAACTGGTTGCTCAACTCTTTATTCCCAAAACAGCGGAAGACCAAGAATATGTAATTCATTTGGATTTTTCAAGAGATAACGATGTGGTTTCTAATTTGAAATGGGTTAACTATGAAGAAAAAATGGCCCATTACAGAAAAAGCCCGGCAGTAATCAAATCTAAATTAAAACTCATTGAGCACAACATCAAATCAGATGGCAGAAAATTGACTTCCACCAAAGTCATTCGACTCAAAAAAATACTAAACAATCCGGAGCGAAAAACCCGAATTAAAATATTGGCCAAACAATTCGGAATCAGCGAAATGCAAATTCACCGCATCAAAAGAGGCGAAAATTGGGGTCATATAAAAGTTTAACCTATCGCAAGATTTCCTCAAAGCTCGGTTTGAAGTAATTCGGACCTTTCATCACTTTGCCGTCTTCACGATAAATGGGTTGACCGTCTTCACCTAGTTTGCTCATGTTGCTGCGTTGGATTTCATCAAAAACCTCTTCAATTTTGTGTTGCAAACCGTGTTCTAATATGGTTCCGCATAAAATATAGAGCATATCACCCAGTGCATCGGCAATTTCAACCAAGTCATTATTTTGAACGGCTTCAAGGTATTCCTCGTTTTCTTCTTTCATTAAGTTAAAGCGTAGGATGTTTTTTTGTTCGCCCAAATGAGCAATCATTTCGTTACTTACACCCAATCCGAATGCGGTGTGAAATTCTTTTACTGCGTTGAGTTGTTTTTGCATAATAAACAGAAATTAATTGATGCTGCAAGTTATAACTTTAGGATACATTTGAGTATTTTTGTTGAAAATTTGAAACAAATGTTCACAACTGGTCAATGGGTTTTTGCCGCCTTGTTTTTTATAGCTTTCGTTATCGCTGCTTATTTTGCTTATGGCAAAGACAAAGCCTTACACAACAAGGTTTACAAAGGAAGTTATAAAGTGCTTATCGGATTTATTGTTTTTATCCTGATGCTGTTTGTGATTAAAGTGTTTATGAAACACTAATTCATTTCCCTTTAAAAAGATTCACACTTACAGTCGCCAAATCGGAGTTTGGAAAACGGGTAAACACCTTGGCATCTGAAAACAAACCGGCTTCTGCAGCTATTTTGTGTAACACTTCAATTTCTACAATATATTGGTCCGAAAACCCGTGAGTGGCGTCATATGCTGTGGCTGCCGTTTTTCCGATATTATCAGCTGTTAATTCCGGTGCGATGGTGTGTAATTCGATTAATAGTAAACCAAATTTTTCTACAAACGGTGCCCATTTTAGTAAGTGTTCCAATAAGTTGTCTTCCACTTCATTATTGCTGATTCGCTTGCCGCGATGAGCAAAGGCTCCTGAAGAAGTACTGATGCGATTGGCTGTTTTGTGCTTTGGTTCTTCCCAAATGCGATTGTGATCGAGAAAAGTTCTCACGTTGAGCAATTCTTTTAAATCGATGTCGTAATCTTCTTTTAACGTTTCGGCTAACAATTGCGGTCGGCCGATATCACCCCAAATAACTTTGGCCCAAATATCAGCTTTGATTAAATTGGCGCGGGTGACTTTTAATGCGGCTTCATTGTAGTCAACGCCTACCAGAAACAACGGATATTCATCGAGCATTTTGCCGCGTTTGGTTTGGCGTTCAATCACCTCAAAAATGTGTTCCAAAAAAGCGCCGTTCCCGCAACCCATATCGAGAATGCCTTTCGGCTGTTCTGCTATAGGTCGGTTAAACAGTTCTAAGATTATTTCGTCAACAATTTTAAAATACTCCGCATGCGCGCCACCACTTCCCCATACATTCATCTCGCGATCAACATGCAATTCAGTTTCGTGTTCACCCACATTTCTAAGGATTGAAGCGTTACCGAAAAGGAGTTCGTCCATTTTACGAAGTGTCGGAATATAAGATACCGTAACCCCGTAAGCAGCGGCTCTTTTGGCATAAAACAAACCGGTTTCAGTAAATTGGTAGTTATCGCCTTTTTTAGAAAACCAACCCAAGTGTGTCAGGAAGTCGAGAATTTCTTTAAAACATTCCGGTTGCTTGTGAAACTCTTCGGGACGGAATGAAGTTTCCATAAAGTATTTGTGAAACATACCTGTCATGCCCAGCATTACAATGGTTGGTCCAACCAAATTGCCTTCAATATGATACAAAACCTGCTCTTGTAT
>NZ_CAMLRU010000138.1 GCF_946482535.1 uncultured Flavobacterium sp. | reverse complement strand
TTTGCGGATTGCCTTTCATGTGCATCATAATATAAGGCACTTGGAGTTTGACTACGGTTTTCATCATCTTTTCATCTAAACTTCCGGCCGCTATGTCATTGATGATACAAGCGCCGTTTTCTACCGCAGCTTTAGCCACATTGGCCCGAAAAGTATCTACCGAAATCAAGGTATCCGGAAAATGTTTTAGCACCGATTTTAACATGGGAACCAACCGATTCGTTTCTTCTTCTTCAGAAACAAATTCGGCACTAGGCTTACTCGAATAAGCACCAATATCGATAAATGTTGCACCTTCTGTCAGCATGCTTTCCACTTGTAACAGCACACTTTTCTCCTCAGTAAATTTTCCGCCGTCGTAGAACGAATTGGGCGTAATATTGAGTATTCCCATAACTTTGGGAGAAGACAAATCGACAAGTGTTCCGCGACAGTTTATAGTCATTGGCATTTTAAGTTAGTTATAAGATTTAGTCCTTTGTACTTCAATCTTTATTCTTTACTTTTGGGAAAATTTGATACAAAGATACACTGAAATGACTAATACTTCTCAAGAATATGACAAGGTTATCGCAATTTGCCGACAACTTTACATTAATAAAATGAAAGACTACGGAAGTGCTTGGAGAATCTTGAGATTGCCTTCCTTAACCGACCAAATATTTATCAAAGCACAGCGCATCAGAAGTTTGCAACAAAATGACGTTCGCAAAGTAGATGAAGATGAAACCGGAGAATTTATCGGAATCATCAACTATTCGATTATGGCTTTAATCCAATTGGATTTGGGCGTAGTAGAACAACCCGATTTGGATGTGGCCAAAGCAACAGAATTATATGACACCAAAGTTGCCTTAACCAAGTCGTTGATGGAAGCCAAAAACCACGATTACGGAGAAGCTTGGCGAGATATGCGGGTGAGTTCACTAACCGATTTGATTTTACAAAAGTTACTTCGCGTGAAACAAATCGAAGACAATCAAGGAAAAACCATCGTTTCCGAAGGCATTGATGCCAATTATCAGGACATGATCAATTACGCTGTTTTTGCTTTAATCTTGATGAAATTCGGACAATAAATTGGATAAATTCCAAAATTTAAAAGTCAAAAAACAAATAAAACACAACGCTCAAAATATAAAAATACAAACCATTAATGGACAAGAAATATGATTTAGAGGAAAGAGCTTTGCAATTTGCCATAGATTGCAGATTGTTTTTGAGCAAAATTCCCCAAACTATTTCTAACATTGAAGATTCCAAACAATTAGTCAGAGTTCGGGATCAATTGGAGCAAATTACATAGAGGCCAATGAAGGTTTAACCAAAAAAGATTTCCTTTTCAGATTAAAAATTTCCAGAAAAGAAGCTAAAGAAGGTATTTATTGGTTGAGAATAATTCAAGCGATAAACCCTCAATTTGAAAATCAAATTTCAAAACTTTTACAAGAAGCAACAGAATTAAAATTAATATTATCAGCAATTATTGAAAAATCAAAGTAATCACTAAGTTTTGAAATTTATTTTTTGAAACTTATTTGGAATTTGTTTTTTAACATTTGAAATTTAAAAAGTATGAACACATCTAAAAACAATATCGCTTGGGGAATTAGAATAGTGATTTCCTTTCTGTTTTTACTTTCGGCTGTCGCCAAATTATACCCGTCGCCTTATTTTGCGATTTCCACTTTTGAAGTAAAACAATTATATCCTATGGGCTTTTCGGAAGGATTTGCCCCTTATTTTTCGCGAATTTTAATCGGAATTGAATTGGCTTTAGGCTTTTTAATCTTGCAAAAAAACTTTTTACGCAGCCTTATCATTCCGGCAACCATTTTGCTTTTGGCGGTTTTCACCACGCATTTAACAATTGAAACTATTCAAAACGGAGGGAATTCAGGAAACTGCGGTTGTTTTGGCAGTTTGTTACCTATGACTCCGATTGAAGCGATTCTTAAAAACGTTGTGGCCATGGTTTTATTGGTTTGGCTGTTTATCATTATGCCGAAAACCAATGAAAAAAGAGATAATTTTTGGCTACTGACCAGCGTAACTTTAGCTTCTATACTAGCGTTATTTATGTTGGCGCCTATCCAACCTATAGAAAGTAATTTCAGTGTTACAACTCCGGAAGAAACCACCACAGATAGTGTTTCCGAAACCAATATTGACACTTTGAAAACCGTTGTTATCAAAGACACCGTTAAAAAAGTAGATGAAGTAGTCAAAGAAGTAAAAACTGAACCAACAGAACCGCCTAAACACAAATCGGGTTATGCCCAGTATTTCCCTGGTATCGACAAAGGACGAAAAACACTCTGCTTCTTTGTTCCGGGTTGTGATCATTGTCGTGATGCCGCAAAAGAATTGACCGAATTGAGAAAAACCACCAAAGATTTTCCGGAAATTTCAATCATTTTTATGAATGAAGAAGCCGATTTGATACCGGCGTTTTTCAAATATGCAGGAGCGGATTATCCCTATAAAATTATTGAAGTTATTCCTTTCTGGAAAGTATTGGGTTCGGGCAAAGATACGCCGGGCGTGAAATATCTATGGAATGGAAATGAATACAAATATTATTGGGGAATCACCGACAATAAGTTTGTTGTGACTGATTTTGAAAAATTAATCAACAAACCTTATTCGGAGTTAAAAAAATAATTCTCGCTTCATTTCTTTTTACTATTTTTAAAGGCTAAAAAAGTTTTTATGATTAAATATATAATGTCTAAAAGGGTACATGAAAGAGGACTGATTGGTATAGGCTTTTGTATCGTTGTCTTTATATTAGGATACTATGTCCTCAACCATATTTCTACTATGGAAGATCCGCCAATGGGACATACCATTTATATTCTTATAGGAAGTGCACTGACTTTTCTTTCCATATTGGGATTTATTTTAATCCTTAAATACCTGTATGACAACAAAAAGAAAAAAGAGCGAAGAGAACGCAAAAGAAAAAAACACAAACTATTTTACCTCAAAGACAATCCTGAGAATCAAACCAAAAAAAAATAATTTTTACCTCCTTGGAGATTTAGCAAAAATTTAGGACTTCAACAAAAGTCTGTCCCTATCTTTATAAAAAAAATCAATATGAAAAGAATCGTATTAAGCATAGTATTCGCTATTAGTTGTTTGGCTTGTTCAAATGCTCAAAAAACAGAATTCAGCAAAGCCACTTTTGAAAAAAAATTATTTGCGCAAGACAGCACCCAAACCACTTTTAAAGAAATCATTAAAACCCACAAAGGGAAAGTGGTAGTGATGGAAATTTGGGCCTCATGGTGTAGTGATTGTGTAAAGGCGATGCCAAAATTAAAAGAATTGCAAGCCAAATATACTGACGCCAGTTATGTCTTTATTTCTATGGACAAAAGCTATGACAAATGGTTGGCCGGAATTGACAAACACGAATTAAAAGGCGACCATTATTGGGTAACTGACGGTATGAAAGGGGAATTTGGAAAATCTATTGATTTAGATTGGATTCCGAGATATATTATTATAGACAAAAACGGTAAAATAGCCACTTACAGAGCCATCGAAACCGATTTTGAAGAAATGAGCGTTACCATTAAAAAATTATTATAATGAGACAAAAAATTGTTGCCGGCAATTGGAAAATGCACAAAAATGCCGAAGAAACAGAAGATTTATTAAATGAATTGATTGACAAATTGCCCAATGATATTGAAGCTCAAGTTATCGTAGCACCAACCTTTGTTAATCTGGCCTCAGCCGTTGACCACTTAGAATTTACTAACATCGCTGTGGCAGCGCAAAACATGCACCAAAATGAAAGCGGCGCTTACACCGGAGAAATCTCGGCAGATATGTTAAAAAGCATAGGTGTAAACATAGTAATTTTAGGGCATTCAGAACGCAGAGCTTACTTTCATGAAACCGATACCATCTTGGCACAAAAAGTAACTACTGCTTTGAAACATGACATGACGGTAATTTTTTGTTTTGGGGAAGAATTAAAAGACCGACAAAGTAACCAACATTTTAATGTAGTTGAAAACCAACTTCGTGACGGTTTGTTCCATTTGGAAAACAAAGATTGGGAACAAATCATTTTGGCCTATGAACCGGTTTGGGCCATTGGTACCGGAGAAACAGCTTCACCGGAACAAGCCCAAGAAATGCACGAATTCATCAGAGAAACTATCCGAAAAAGATTTGGCAGCGATGTAGCAGAAAATGTTTCCATCCTATATGGCGGAAGTGTAAAACCTGATAATGCCAAAGAAATTTTTTCAAAACCGGATGTTGACGGAGGATTGATTGGTGGTGCGGCTTTAAAAGCGGGAGATTTTGCTGCCATTGCAGATGCCATCTAACTATTAAAAAACTATTTCAAGTTAAAACCTTTCATTATTTTGAAAGGTTTTTTTTATTTTTAAATAATAAAATGTGTTTTTAATCGATTTTATTTGCTTTTAAACGATAAAAGTCGTTACATTTATCCCCTGTCAAACATCAACCCGAATCTTATGAAAATCAAATTAGTTTTATTTTTCTTCATTGTCTGCTTAAGCAACCTACAAGCGCAAGTTGACACCCAAAAACGTTTTCAATCAGACTCCAGAAAATATTATGTTTGGAATGCTGATTTTGAAAAATACGAATTGGTCGAAACCGAATATGAACATTCGGTCATTGATATTCGAGAAATTGGTTCCAAAACCAATGGCTATGTCATCATCAGTATGATAGACAACGGACAAACCCGATTGCATCATGGTTCGATTTATAATTTCACCAAAGAAAGTGATAATGAAGGTTCTTGGATGATCCAATCAAAATTTATGAGAGCCAAACTCACCTACAATCCCAAAGACAACACCATGACTTATTTGTATGACGGTGACAGCAAACGCTACAAACGCATCATGATTTTTACGGTAGCACCGGATGAAATTCCTAATGCCAGCTTAAAAGCTTCCGTAGTCAAAATGGATTAAATTTCTTTTTTGCAAAATGCTTTACAGTAACTCATTCGATTGTTACCTTTGCAAAAAAACATTTCATGTCAAACATTTATTTAGGATATCATTTTTCGGTTGAGCCGAAAGAATTAGGTTCAGAAATCTTAATTGCCGAATTGGGAGAAAAAGCTTTTGAAAGTTTTATTGAAACCGATAACGGTTTTAGCGCCTATATTCAAAAAGACCTTTGGACTGAAAATATCTTAGAAGACCTCTACCTATTGACCTCACCGGAATTCAAGATTTCTTATACCGTTGAAGAAATTGATCAAGTTAACTGGAATGAAGAATGGGAGAAGAATTTTGAACCCATAGATGTAGACGGAAAATGTCATGTTCGCGCACCGTTTCACCCTAAAACTGAAGCTGAGTTTGATATTGTTATCGAGCCCAAAATGAGTTTTGGCACCGGTCATCATGAAACTACCCATATGATGATTCAGCATTTATTGGAAACCAATGTCGAAGGCATGAAAACTTTAGACATGGGATGCGGCACAGCTATTTTAGCCATTTTAGCCGAAATGAAAGGTGCCAAACCTATCGATGCCATTGACATTGACAATTGGTGTTATCTCAACTCTATTGAAAATGCCGAACGCAATAATTGTAGCGAAATAACGGTTTATGAAGGCGATGCCGAATTGCTGAAAGGCAAAAAATACGATTTAATCATTGCCAATATCAACCGTAATATTTTATTAAACGATATGCAACAATACGTAGATTGTTTAAACAAAAACGGTATTCTTTTACTGAGTGGATTTTATACCGAAGACATTCCGTTTATTGATGCGTCTTGCACCGAAAAAGGATTGACTTATGTTATGAAATTTGAAAGAAACAATTGGGTTTCTTTGAAATATGTAAATTAGCCGTTGAAAATTTTACACTTAGTAAAACGAAATGAAAATGAGCACCATAGAAAAAGTACAAGAATCTGTTTTAGTCGAAGAACAAATCGGCATCAATAATGAAATCGTTTTGTATAATGATGATGTCAATACTTTTGACCACGTAATTGACACATTGATTCGAGTTTGTCAACACACCTCGGAACAAGCCGAACAATGTGCCATTTTAGTACATTATAAAGGAAAATGCACCGTAAAAACCGGTCACTATGATGAACTAAAACCCCAATGTACTCAGTTATTGGAAGCCGGTTTGAGCGCTGAAATCATATGATTGCTGATTGAAGATTGCTGATTTTTGATTTCAGAAGTTTCAAATCTGCATCTTAAATCGTTACGCTACAATCTTAAATCGTTTAAGGTTTAAATTTCCAATCAAATTCATCATTTTCCTTGATGATAGCGCCAATTTCTACACGGACAATTTCATCAAACTCTGATTGCAGAATCAACCAATTGCTTTCATTAAAATGATTTTCAAAAGAATCAAAATCTTCAACCGACCATGATTTAAAAGGCAAATCGGCCTTAATGGTTTCCACATTTTTACCAATTACTTTATTACCCAAAACAGTACTTTCGGGGTTGGAAGATGCGATGTAACCCAAACGAAAATCTTCATCTTCATAAAAAGTCAGACTTATTTTTAAGGAATTGTAATGGTACAATATATTCCCGTCTTCATCTTTAAATTGTCTGGAAGGTTTACCGTAAATCGCTTCAACATTTTTGGGTTTCATTCCGAAGAGCAATTGGTCAACACCGTTTTTAGGATTGATTATCATGATTGATTTTTTTAATACTCAAACTTCCCAAACTCACTTTCTATAGTGAGTTTTTTGTTTTCAGAAGCTTCTACTCTACCCACAATTTGGGCGGCTACACCAAAAGATTCCGAGATATTGATAATGTCTTGAGCAATTGTTTCCGGCACGTATAATTCCATACGATGGCCACAATTGAACACTTGGTACATTTCCTTCCAATCGGTTTTAGAATTTTCCTGGATGAGTTTGAATAATGGCGGCACCGGAAATAAGTTGTCTTTAATGACATGAACATTATCTACAAAATGCAACACTTTGGTTTGCGCACCACCGGAACAATGGACCATTCCGTGAATATCGTTTGGCGTGTATTTGTCTAAAATCGATTTAATAATCGGAGCGTAAGTTCTCGTTGGTGATAAAACCAATTTTCCGGCGTCTATCGGGGAATCTGTTACGGCATCTGTTAATTTTGTGTTTCCGGAATAGACCAATTCATTGGGCACAGCAGCATCAAAACTTTCCGGGTATTTTTCGGCTAAATATTTGGCAAAAACATCATGTC
>NZ_CAMLRU010000137.1 GCF_946482535.1 uncultured Flavobacterium sp. | reverse complement strand
AATTTTTTCTACTCGGTTTTTTTCAATTTCTTCCGGTGTAGGTTCTTTAGGAGTATCTTGAGTACTTGGGATTCGGTTGTTTCTGATAACACCCGGTCCGGCATTACTTCCATAATAACCATTGCCATAACCATATTGAGCTTGCATTTCCAATACGGAAAAAAAGACAAAAAACAATACTATTTTTAAGTTCTTCATAGCTTGAGAATTTAGAATAGGTAAAATTAGCTAATTTTATTGACTACTGATGTTAAAAAATAAATGATTGCCATTGGTCAAAAAATTATATTTTAGCAAAAATTATTCTATTGATGGACAAACACGAAGAAAAATTAGCGTTATTGGCAGAGATGATTGCTTTTTCTGTAGTTGATGGCAGACTGCATGAAAGAGAATATCTTTTTTTGGCCATGATAGCCGAAGAACTTCAGGTGACTCAAGAGGATTTTAAAGCCTTGTTTCATCAGGAGAATTATCCATCGGTAATCAAATCTGAGTTTGAACGCATTCAACAGTTTTATCGTTTGGCTTTGTTGATGCATTGTGACGGTGTTTTGCATGAGCGTGAACAAATTAAAATTCACGAAATCGGCATTAATATGGGATTAAATCCTCATGCCATTAAGCGTGTATTAAAAGCCATGGAAGTTTCACCAACCAAAATGATTTCTCCCGAGTTTTTGCTCGAAGTTTTTCAGGAACAATTGAATTAAAAATTCAACCCAAGTCTCTTATTTTATTTCAATGGTTTTGAAGGGCTTGGTCTAACTTCTCAATATCTTTTCCATAGCTCTTCCTTTGGCCAATTCATCAACCAATTTATCCATATAGCGGATTTTTTGCATCAATTTGTCTTCAATGTCTTCCACACGATACCCGCAAATTACTCCTGTTATTTTATCAGCATTCGGATTGAGTTGTGGCGCTTGTTCAAAAAAGTTTTCAAAATCAGTTTTCTGAGCTATATGTTGTTCCAATGTTATTTGGTCATAGCCTGTTAACCAACAAATAACGAGGTCGAGTTCTGCTTTTGTCCGACCTTTTTTCTCCACTTTATTAATATAATGCGGATAGACCGAAGCAAAAGCCATTTTAAATACTTTATGGTTTTCCATGTTGTTATGATGAAATATATGAGTTAGTAGTAATAACGTTAAATTCAATTCTTGTTTTCGTCCCGATTTTCAAACCCGAATCGGATGGCCGCTTCGAGTATTTCGAGATTGATGTCTTTTAGTTTTTTGAATTTGATACAATATCCGCTAACTGTTGCCTTACCCATTTTTGACCCATAAGTATCGGCCAAATAAGCCTTATCCTTGATGCCCATGATATACACGGAAATACCCGTTGTGTTGGCACTAATCCCAATTTGATAAAACGCTTTCTTTGTCCCATCTGCATAGCTAAGATTCAGACTTCCGTATCCGATATTCGGATTAGAAACGGTTTTGTTTTCGCTGTTTTTACCGTCTAAAAACCATAACATATCGTAAGGCGCTATTTTCAGAATAAAATGATGCAATTCCCGCATCTCGCTTCTTTTGGGTTCTGACAGGCTATTGATATAATAGTCAATTTGTTGTTTGGTTTCCATGGTTAACATCCGGTTACAGTAAAGTTGCGAATGATGAATTACTCTTTTACAAATTTATTGGAATAATTCCCGATTTTATAAATGTAAGTGCCGGCAGCAAGTTCGGATACATCCAAGCTGAAAAAACCGTCGTTATCTGTTTGTGTTATTTTTTTTATTTCTTTTCCATCGATGGAATAGATTTTAATCTCCGCGGCGTTCTTTCCGGAAGGATTAGTTATGTTAATCACATCAGTCGCAGGATTTGGGTAACCTATGATTTTGTTGGAAAGCAGGTAGGTTTGGCTCGACAATAATGCTCCGGGTAAGGCATAAACTTTTTTCTCAATGCCGCCTTTGGTAATCAATTTAAAATCGCCGTTACTGTTTTTTACAATGGCTGCGTAGTTTTTATATCCTAAATCTTGAAGTACTTCGCCATTTTCATTCACGAGTTTCATTACGATTTGGGTATTCGGAAGATAAGAAATGTAGATGAACTCGATTAAATTGTCGGAGTTGAATAGTTTATCCGTAAACAAAAGTACACTGTGAAAATTATTACCCGGAGCAACAGCCGATAGATTGACCACTTTGTGCACTTGCTGACTTTCGGTAAAAATAGTCAGGTTGAGATTTGAGTCTACTACATAATGATAAGAGGCATTTTGGGTATTGAAAAATTGGTTTTTATCCCCGTCATTGTTCGTTGGAGAAGAATAGTAAGTGTTTTCCAAAGTAAGCTGGGCGAAGGATAATGTTTGCATTAACAATAGTATAACTGTGATTTGTAGTTTGTTCATTGTTGTGATTTTTAAGTTTAATTGCTGCCTAAATTGAGCAGTCGGACTAATGTGACTACACCACAAAACCGCTTGCTTTATGCTAAGGTAAAAAATAAAATGCAAGGTAGGTGAACCTGCCTCAAAATTCGGAATTGTGGTAATGTTTGTTAGTGTTGATTTGTGGATTATAAGCTGAAAAAATTTCAGATTTTCCTTTGTAAAACTGTCAGGATGACATTTTTATAAGCTGTAAAAGTATCATTTTTGGGAGGATGAAGCCGTGGCATTTTTTTTGAAAAATGGTGAATGTTTAACTTTAAATTTTAAATGTCATGGACTTAGTGAAAAGAAACCACAATTTAACTTTTCCATCACTTTTAGATGAAATTTTCAGAGCTGATTGGAATGGCGGCAGTCAAGATTTTAATAACCGATTGCCTGCAGTTAACATTAAAGAAAATGATGTGAACTTCACTTTAGAAGTTTGCGCTCCCGGATTTAACAAGGAAGATTTTAAAGTAGAAATCAGTCAAAAGACTTTAAGTATTTCCTGTGAAAAAGAATTTAAAAACGAGGTGAATAACGAACACTATTCCCGAAAAGAGTTTTCGTCAACTTCCTTCAAAAGAACATTCAATTTGCCTGAAACGGTCAATACTGATGCGATTCGTGCCAATTACGAAAATGGGATTTTAACCTTATCGGTGCCCAAACGCGAGGAAGCCTTGCCGAAGCCGAAACGATTGATTGAGATTAGTTAATTAGCCAAAAAAACAAAAAGCTTTCAAATATTCTTTGAAAGCTTTTTTTATTGGATTCCGTTTCTTCTAAAGTATTTTCTTTACGGATTGATTATGGTGCTCAAACAGTTCTTGGGTTAAATATTGTTGCCTAACTCATCTTGACTACAAAACTTACTCCGGTTTATTGCTCCATGGCAACAGAAATATTCTCCTTCTTTGTTTTATAAAACTACAATTTTACAATTGCCTAACAACCGTCTTTGCGTGGTAAGCGCTTGTAAATTATTCGGCCGTCTTTTGCAACATAATCTCCGGATATTATGGGATAGGCATACTTAGGGGCATGTGAAACATTGTGACTTTTTATAATTATTTTGTCATAAGCTTTTAGGCTGTGTAAATGCTGAAATTCATTTTTGCCCGCTTCTTCTATCCCAAAACTAAGGATGTAATCTTCCCCGTTGATTTTAACCATCACACCAAAACCCAGTCTTGAGCCCTGAGGAAGGGAAAGAGAGGTTATAATTGCTTCCATAGGGGTAAATTCCTTAATCGACTTTCTGATTTTGGCTTCACCGGCATATATTTTTTTACCTTCGGGAGATGTTTTCCATTTTTTATACATTATACCGTCAGGCGTAGCTTCCCATTTTTTTAATGCGGCTTCTTTTTGAGCAGCTGTCATGGGTTTTGAGGTTGGCTTTTTGCAAGCCTCTTTTTTCATTTCAACATTAGCAAATACCAGTCCGCTTACCACTGCCAGCGATAAGATCAGCGCATAAATGATTTTTTTCATGTTTCTTACAGGTTTGATTGATACCATGGTTTTAGCCTTTTTAAAAGTTATGTAAGCGAAATTACTTTAATATAATTTGACCTCAGGGATTAAAATTGTAAATAAAAATGTAAACTTTGTAAATAAATGCTTTACACTATGCTTGATAGTAAAAATTTCTTTTCCGGCAAACGAAATTACCTTTTCGGGGCGCTGCTGTTCTTATTGATTGCAGTGTTTTGTGTGGTTTTCAGCATGGAGTATAAAGACGATTACAATACCTCCAGAAGGGAAGTTTTACTTCGCAGGATTGGACATGAAATACTCCTTCAATCAGGGGATAGTACCTCAAGAGTTTTACCCGTAAAAAAGATAGCAGAAAATGAATACCAAATCGGGTTTGAAAAAGAACTTACTTTTCAACCGGACTCATTAATGAACACAACCCGACGTTTTTTAGACAATGCGCCACTTTCGAGTAATTATATTGTTAATGTGCTGAATTGTAGTAACGCCAGTGTAACTTACGGGTATGCTATTTCCAAAAACAAAAAAGATGATATTGTTACTTGTAAAGGCAGAAAACAACCTAAAGGCTGTTACACAATAAACATTAAATTCAAACCTACAGGAATAGCAATAGCCCAAGGCGGATATTTTTTAGGAGGCTTATCATTTTTAGCATTTATGGGTTTTGTTTTTTGGGGATTTGTAAAACCACGAAACACTTTACCTAATTCAGCGCAAACTAATTTGTTTGCTTTGGGTTCGGTTATGTTTGATGCTGATAATCGAAAGCTCATCTCAGCGGAAAACAACATAGACTTGACCGGAACCGAAACTCGTGTATTGCGCATTTTTGCCTCTTCTCCTAATGAGACCATCGCGAGAAGCCGTCTCCAAAAAGAGATTTGGGAAGACGAAGGCGTTATTGTGGGAAGGAGTTTGGATATGTTTATCTCAAAGCTCAGAAAAAAGCTGGAATTTGATCCGAATCTTAAAATTGTTGTTGTGCGAGGAAAAGGATATAAACTTGAAGTCGGTTAGCGCTGACAGCCAACAGAGCATTTTTGCTACAATAATTTTTTAAAGAATGAAGTAGAAGACCCAAAGTCAGGCTATGACTTAGAACCGTTGTTGGCAGTTGTTTTATTTTGTCCTTTTCATCAAAATTGTTGACTCCTGATTTTCGGAATCAAAGTTCTCAATCCTTTTGTCATCAAAACTCATAGCAATTATCACCGTGTCAATGTCGACAAACTTTATAATCCCTTTAATTCGACCTTTTTCTTTTGTTTCGGATTTGGAGTAAACTACTAAATCTATCCAATAGGGGTTTTTTGAAAAATCAAGTTCGTATTTTAAATCCGCTTTTTCTCCTTTAATATTAAAATTTTCACCGCCCAAAGTTTCTCCATTGATAGTAAATGAAGTAAAACCATTTTCTGTAAATACCAAGTCTGAAGGATTATTCCAATAATCGACGCCATGCCATTTCCCTACAATATCAGAGGCCTTTTGACAGAACGCGTATGATAAATTTAAAAATAGTACAACTGTAAATAAAAGATAATTTTTTTTCATTTGGTTTTCTTTTAAACATGCCGCCAATGTTTCACGGCTAACTATTGCGATGTAGGCGAACTGCTTACTTTTTGCTAAGATAAAAGTTTTTAGGTGAAAAATAGGAGTGAAGCCAATAAAATCAGGCAAGTGCTGTTAAACGTTGTTGTGCTCTGTTTTTCTTGTTTTAGTTTGTGAATTCTTTTATTTCGACATTAAATTTTCAAAAACCTTTTCACAAATCATTTGCAACATCTTCATTTTGTAGTCTTTTCTTTTTTAAAATTTCAAATAAGCCTAATAAAATTAAAGCTATTATGATTCCTTGAATGAACAGCATTATTACGCCAAAGGTGAATGAATATATAAATTCGACTTTTCTGATTTCCTCTCCGTAATCTCTGTGATAACTTGTTACAATTATGACAAAACGCTCGAAGTAAAATCCGATTTTCATAAATATTGCGACAAAAATTACATAGTAAAAATTTGAGGCAATTTTTTTAATAAACAATGTAAACGGTAAAATTAAAGCAGACAAAAACATGAACCAATAAGCCCATTTATATGGTCCTGTTGCCCTTTGAGTAAAAGCAAATTTTTCAGGATAAAACATCATACCGATTAATGAATATGTCCAAGTAACTATAGAATACAGAATAATAAATTTACAAATCAAACTCAACACTTTTTTAGTTTCAAAACGTTTTTTGAAAAGAAATTCAACTAAAATTAAGGTTAAAATTATTGGTACAAGACAATGAATAAAGTTCGCGTCTATTATTTCAATAATTCTTTCGATTGGGTTCATATTTTGTATTTAGTTCGGGTAAAATAGCCTGTGACTTTAGGCAACTCTGTCTTGGAGTGATTAAGCAAACCAGTGTTAGCAGAAGTTTGGTTTAATTTTTTACAAATTTATGGGCTTCTCCGTTAATTTTAAATATGTAAATGCCATTACTATATGAACTAACATCTAAAATAATTTCTTTTTCTCCGCTCATTATTTTTTTTTCGGTTACTTTTTTTCCATTTCCGTCAAATATTTCCAAGACTGTTTCTTCAACTAAATATTTTCCATTAGATATTTTTATTTTATTAGAGGTAGGGTTGGGATATCCTTTAAAAGATTTATCCAAGTATAATTCTTGTTGTTCAAGAGATAAAGTTCCGCCTAATGAATATACGTCTGATGTTCTCACTATTGAAGAAGAAGAGGAACTTCTGTTGTAAACTACAAGTTTGTAATTATTATCATTATCCCTATAAAGTTTCGGATCCCATCTGTCTGACCAAGTAAATAATAATTCTCCATTCTCATTCATCAGATAAGTATGTATACCGACCACATAAAGAAATTCAATTAACCCATCACTGTTAAATAATTTATCAGTGATAAGACAAATTTCACTTCCGAATGGAGTATTTATTGACTTGTAAAAGTTGTGGTTACTATCATAAATAGTAATCATATTCGACCCGGCCAAATACTCCTTAGTGTAATAAAAAATCCCTTGATGTGTGTTAAATGCATAAACGAAACCATAACCTTCGTTACTTATATTGGTGGTGGTGGTATAAGTGTGCTCGATATTAATTTGACCGAATGACAAATAACCATTGAGGATTATTGCTAAGTATAATATTTTTTTCATGTTGTGAGCTGTTTTGAGTTCCCTTTTTTCTGCCGTTCGACTGTATTGAATCGGTCGAACTGCGTACTTTCAGCTAAGATAGAATTTTTACGTGAAAACTAAACGTGAAATCAAGAAAAACCAGCAATTGCCACTAACCGCTGTTGGCAGATCGGTTTTATTTTATATTAATATTAGTATTATC